>JBQCJB010000092.1:0-5183 GCA_051953155.1 Aureliella sp.
GCTTACTCCCCTCTGACACTGCTTGGTTTGGGCAGTTCGTTCGACACCGCGACTAAACTCGGAACGATCGGCTCGGCTAGCCAGTCGCAGACGAGCATTGTGTTGGGATCGTCCATCGACCCCGAGCACTTTATCCTGGACCTGCTCGGCGCCAGCGATGATCCGGGGCACCGGGTGCTATTGCAAAATCAGACCGGTAGCAATGGCAACTTTGAAGACCACGTCAACTCGAATTTCGGTGCCGACCACACCGACGGGATTACGACGATCTTCTATAACTTCCGCACGAATTACTCGACGGACAATCTCGGCACACCGCTGGTCAATGCAATCAATGAAACGCAAAAGCAGCGGGCTCGCGAAGCCCTGAGCTTGTGGGCCAAGTATCTCGGCGTTCAGTTCGTCGAGACGCCGGACCTGGGCCTGACGATCGCGACGGGATCTTTGACCGGATTGCGACAGTTGTCGGGTACCGAGATTCGCAGCGAGGGTGTTTTCGGCGTACGCATCGACCCTACGTTCAACCAGCCGCTGTTGATCCTGTCGGCCAGCAACGTCTGGGACAACAATTACGGTGAAGGCTATTTCCGCTCCTTGGCAGCGGGCGTGGGCATGATTCTCGGACTGGAGCACGCCGGGGACTTGCCGCAGTCGACGCTCATGCGAATGGATCCCGAGTTCCTGGCCGGTAGCGGCACACTGATCAACGGCAACGATGCTCAGCTCAACGCCAGCGACGAAAAGTACGAACCGGTATTCCCGGGCAATCAAGACGTGCTTCACGGTCAGTACCTGTACCGCCCCGATGGTTCGGACGTCGACCTCTACCGCTTCGACGTCGACTTTGGTGGTTCGGACCGCGTGGGCTTATTTACGGCAGAAACGTACGCCGAGCGTTTGCCCAACAGCAGCGCGCTGAACACGAACCTCGAGCTCTTCCGCGCGACCCAGGCGACGGCTTCGACCAACTTCAACGGCGGCGACGCGCTGCAGGTCAAGTTCGAAAGCCAGCGCCCCGGCACGCAGGGCAATCACTTCCAGTTGGGTTTCACCCAAAGCGACCGCGGGCTCACTGGCCTGCCGATCGTAACGGTCGGGGCGAATTCAATCAGTGTTGACTTGAACTCGCACGCCGGCAGTGAAAGCACGATCGAACAGATTCTTCAAGCGATCAGCAGCAGCAGTGCAGCCAGCAAGCTGGTCAGCGCGAAGCTCGTCAGCGGCTCGGCGCAGACGCGCGTGGGCGGGAATTTGCTCACGCAAAATCCTGTCGTTCTCAGCGGCGGGAAGATGGAACTGATTTCCCAAAACGATGATTACTTCAGCCGCGACTCAGTTATCAAGCAGTCGCTGACGGCGGGCGTTTATTACATCGGTGTCTCCGCGAGCGGCAACGCGGACTACGATGCGACGGTGGCGGGCACGGGCTTTGGCGGCAAGTCTCAGGGCGATTACCAGCTGCGTATCTCGTTCCGCGCCCAGGTCGACACCTCGGACACGATTCAAGACATCGCTGGCTCCAATGATCCGGCGGTCAGCCTCGACGGCGACGGCGACGGTGTACCGGGCGGCACGCACGACTTCTGGTTCCAAACGCGCCCACTCGACCGCGTGCTCAATTTCAACGCGGGAGCCTCCAGTGCGTTGGAAGGCCAAGTGATTCGAATCGTCGGCGCTAACGGTACGCTGCGCGAGTTTGAATTCGACAGCGACAATTCGGTCAGCGCGGGCCGCGTGGCCATTGCGTACAATCCGGGCAATACCGCCGGCACGCTGGCCAACGCTTTGGCCGCTGCGATTGTGTCGCGGAGCGAGCTGGGCGTCACGGCGCTGGCCAACGGCACCCGCGTGACACTGCGCGGCGAGCGTACGATCAACATCGCCTCGAGCCTTGTGCTGATCGACGTCGCTGGCAAGACGATCTTCGTCGATAAGGCGGCTGGGCCGAACGCCGACGGCAGCCTGGCTCGTCCGTTCAACAACATCTCCGGTTCCGGCGTGGCTAGCGCGTTCGCTTCTGCGCTGCCTGGCGATATCGTGCGCATCGTCGGCAACGGCGGCAACGACGGCAATCTGGCCACGATCAACGATAACTTTGCCTATGAGATCGGCTTTGGCCTGCTAGCCGGATCGACCCTTTCGGATGGCTCGACGATGGAAGTTCCGCGCGGAGTTACGGCGATGATCGACGCCGGCGCGATCTTCAAGCTGCGTCGAGCTCGCATCGGTGTCGGTAGCACCAACTTGAACATCGATCGATCGGATTCAGCCTTGCAAGTGCTCGGCGCGCCGATCCTGCTCGATGCCAATGGCAACGCGGTCAAGCAAGCCAACGGCGCGGTGGTCTCGGGTAACGTCTACTTCACCTCGTGGTTGGACGAGTCGATCGGTCTGGATACTTACTCGCCGCGCACGACGCCCAGCCCCGGAGACTGGGGTGGTCTGTCGTACCGCCGCGACGTCGATGTTGCGGCCGGCAGGACCGACCTGGAGGACGAAGGCATCTTCCTCCAGTACGTCAATCAAGCCGATATTCGCTATGGTGGCGGTACGGTCATCGTCGACTCGATCCAGCAAACGATTAACCCGGTCGAGATGCTCGAGACACGCCCGACAGTGACGTACAACCGCATCAGTTCCGCGGGCAACGCCGCGATGGCTGCGCTGCCGAACAGTTTCGAAGAGACGAACTTCAACGAACCTCGCTACCAGGTCAATGGCGCGTTTACCAGCGACTATGATCGGGTCGGCCCCGACATCCGCCATAACACGCTGATCAACAACTCACTCAACGGGCTCTTCATTCGCGTCGAAACGCCGGTCGATGGCACGACGCGGACGCTGACCGTTCCTGGTCGCTTTGACGATGTCGATATCGTCCACATCATCTCGGAAAACCTGATCGTTTCCGGTTCTCCTGGCGGCGCGATCCTCGACAACACGGTGCCGCCGGCCGAATTGATTAGCACGGCACCGAATGTCGGCGGCGTGCTGTTGCCTGGCACCTACAACTACAAGTTGACGTACCTTGACCGCAACGGCTACGAAAGCATTCCGTCAAACGTTTCGGTCAGCCAGTTGCTCAATCCCGGCCAGACGGCAATCTCGATTGCCGGTCTGCCGGCTGCGTCGGGCGAATACATCGCTCGCCGCCTCTATCGCAGCAACGCCAACGGCACCGGGCCGTACGAGTTAGTCGCCACGCTCGACAAGCAAACTTCGACCTACTTGGACATCGGCAAGTCGCTCGGTGGTACGCTCACGCGGGATCGGGCAGATGTCTCTAACGTAACGATGACGCGAGTTCCGGCGGGCACGCTGACCGCTGGCTCGTACACCTACCGCGTGGTCATGGTAGACGCTGCGGGCCGCGAGGGCTTGGCATCGAACGTCACCAATTCGTTCAATCTCAATCCCGGCGGTTCGATTCAGCTGAGCAACCTTCCGCTTACTTTGCCCGGATACGTTGGGCGGCGAGTCTATCGCAGCCGTAACGGCGGCAACTTTGTTCGCGTGGCGGATCTGCCCGACTCGTCATCGCTGGGACTGACGCAGTATCTCGATAACGGTTCGAGCATCGGCGGCAGCCTGAGCGTCGAAAGCCTGGCGATCAAACGACCGCGGGCGACGGCGTCCCTGGTGATCGATCCAGGTTCGGTGATCAAGCTGGAAGGCGCTCGCATCGAAGCTGGTTTCGGAGCCAACATTCTGGCTGAGGGCACGGACGGACTGCCGATCGTCTTCACCAGCAAGTTGGATGACACGGTCGGAGCCGGTGGAACGTTTGATACCAACAACAACGGCAGTGCGAACCAGCCCGCACCGCGCGACTGGGGTGGCATCTACATGTCGCCCACCTCGCACCTGAGCGTGGACCACGCGCGGTTCTCTTACGCCGGTGGTGTTACCAAGCTCGAGAGCACCTTCCGCGCGTTCAACACGATCGAACTGCAGCAAGCTGAAGGCCGCATCGCCAATTCGATCTTTGAAAACAACGCGGATGGTTTCGGCGGCCAAGGCCCCGGAACGCGGTTTGGTCGGCTCAGCAATGCGCAGGCGACCATCTTCGCTCGTGGCACGCAACCGATCATTTTGAACAACGTCTTCCGCAACAACGACGGCAGCGTGATCGATATCGACGCCAACAGCATGACGGAGACGCTGCAAGGCGACTCCGGGCGTCAGACGGGAGCTGCCGATCGCGATCCGGCGTTTGCGGCCAACCGCGGCCCGCTGATCCGTAATAACCGCCTGGTCAACAACGATCTCAATGGCCTGGAAATTCGCGGCGATACGCTGACCACGGCCAGCGTCTGGGACGACACCGATATCGTGCACGTTGTGTTCGACGAAATCTTTGTCGGCAACCTGCAGCACGACGGTGGCCTGCGTCTGCAAAGCGCAGCCAACGAGTCGTTGGTTGTCAAGTTCGACGGTTACGGATCGAACTTCAATCGCAACATGGGCGCTGGAATCACGGCCAACGGTCAATTGACCAGCAGCACCGATCGCGTCGGCGGTACGCTACATGTTCTTGGCCAGCCGGGATTCCCTGTCATCCTGACCAGTTTGATGGATGATACGGTGGGCGCTGGACTTCGGCCCGACGGATCGCCGCAGACCGATACGAATAACGACGGCATCGGCTCGATTCCACAAGCTGCCGATTGGCGGGGTCTGCTGTTGGACCAGGATTCGAACGACCGCAACGTGGCCGCTGTCCTAGAGACCGAGAGCGCCAATGCGGCAGCACCCGGCCCCAACGGCTCAGCTTTCTCAGCGCAAGTGCTCGGCGACCTGGCTGCCAAGTCCTCCAGCAGCAATGAGAACCTGCGGCTCGGCTTCGTCGTCGAAGGAACGCTCAGCCAGCGCGAAGACGTCGACGTGTACAGCTTTACCGCTGAAGCGGGAACCGAAATTTGGCTGGATGTCGACTACACGAAGCTGACCTCCGACTTGGTGCTGGAACTGCTCGACGCCAACGGTTCTCTGTTGGCTCGCAGCGACAACAGCACGGCCGAGACAGTTGATCCCAACCTGATCACGACGACCGGTCTGATCAGTTCCAGCAACGTCAACCGGATGCCGACGCGCGTCACCGGAGTGCGCACGACTGCTGATGGCCAGGTCAAGGAAGACGGCACGACCAACCCACGCGACCCGGGCATGCGGGTGCTGCTGCC
>JBQCJB010000093.1:0-20124 GCA_051953155.1 Aureliella sp.
CCGCCTTGGCCCAGTGCGATGCCGCGATGGCCGGCCTCGGCCAGCCGAACTTTGCAGAGCTCGCCTGGACGCAAGCCTCGAAGCTTGGCGAAGACGTCTGGCATACGCAAGCGAGTATGCTGATTGCCGACGCCGTGCTGGCTGAGTCGCTCCGCGCGGTGGGCTGCATGCCCGACATCGTCGCGGGACACAGCTTTGGCGAATTCGCCGCGATGTTGGCGGCCGGTTGCTGGGATTTGCCGACCGCCCTGCGGGCGACCTGGCATCGCTGCCAGTCGATCGTCGACAACGCTCCGGCCGTCTGCGGCATGCTGAGCATCCAAGCGGCGGCCGAGAAAGTCGAGGCTTGGATCGCGGCCAGCGGCGCCGCGGTTTCACTTTCGCATCGCAACGCCCCCGAGCAAACCGTGGTCGGTGGCAAACAATCGGCGGTCGCCCAATTCGCCCAGTTCCTGGAAAACGAAGCGGTCGCCAGCCGCTTGCTGGCCGTGCCGACCGCATTCCACACGCCGGTCCTGTGCGGTGCGCAAGCGCCATTTGCTCGAGCCCTCGATTCGATTCCGCTGGTACCGCCGCGCGTCGGGTTGCTGAGCAGCGTTTCGAACCGCTATGTCGCCGACCCGGTCGAGATGCGGCAGGGACTGGTGGCGCAGTTGGTAACTCCGCTCGACTTTGTCCAGCTGGTCGAGCGACTTCTCAGCGACGGCGTCGGGCTGATGCTCGAGGTCGGCCCGCAACAAGTGCTGACACGGTTGGTGCGTCAGATCGCCGGGTCGCGGGCGATGATCGTGTCGACGGACCATCCCAAGCGCGACGGGCTGACTCAGTTGGCCTGCGCCCGCGCGTGCCTGGAAGTCATGCGTCGCCAGCCGCACGCTTCGGCGCCGCTTGACGCGACGTTGCCCATCGCGGCGCGTTCTCAGAGCTCAGCACCGCTCGCACAGCCATCATCACCGCAACCGGCGCCCTTACACTTCGATGCGACCGAGCGCCGCCGCGAGCGAATGCGCTCCGCTGCCGACGCAGCACCGCGGGCGACCGTCCCCACCAGCGCTACTGCCAAGCCGAGCCCCGCCGCACTGCACTACGACGCCTCTCAGAACAGGCGGCAGCGCAACCGCCACCCAGCGTTCGCCGGTGCTGAGAAATTGCCCGAAGACCGCGGAGTTGTCCAAGCAGTCCAGCCAACCGACGCAGGCGCACTGGCCAGCCCGCCACCCGATGCGTCGGCTCCGCCCGCCGCGCCGACAGATCCCTCGGTAGCCAGCGCCAGTGCCGACAGCGGCCGCATCATTGAAAGTTTCTTGATCGACTTCGTTGTGGAACAGACGGGCTATCCCGCCGAGATCATCGAACTGGACTGGGACATCGAGGCCGATCTGGGAATCGACAGTATCAAGAAGGCGCAGTTGTTCGGCGAACTGCGCGAGTTCTTCGATCTGGAATCCCTCACCAACTTTTCGCTCGACCGCTTTCGATCGCTGCGTGACATTGTCGAACTGCTCAAAACCACGCCCGGCAAAGGAGATTGGCTCGAGCGCCGGCTCCCGGCCGCTGGTCCATCCGCCAGCGCTCCCGCGCCGACGCAAGCTGCGTCAAATGAAGCTGCGTCAAATGAAGCTGTGCAAAATCAAGCTGAGCCGAACCAAGCTGAGCCGAACCAAGCTGCGGCGAGTCACAGCCCGGCGAGTGAAGCTGCGGCGACAGCCGATGTGGGAGTGCCGTTGAACCGGCCGGTTGCGGCCAGCCAAGCGGTCCAGAACGACGCCCAGCAATTGCAACGGTTCTTGATCGACTTCGTCGTCGAGCAAACTGGCTACCCGGAGGAGATCGTCGAACTGGATGCCGACCTCGAGGCTGATCTGGGTATCGACAGCATCAAGAAGGCTCAACTGTTCGGCGAACTGCGCGAGATGTTTGACTTCCAAACCTCGGGCGCTGCCGACAAACGCATGTCGTTGAGTGAGTACCGGACGCTGAGATCGGTGCTGGAGCTGCTGCTCTCTAGCGTGGCGACGAGCGCCCGGCTGCCTGACCCTCCGTCGCCGACGCCTGCCGCTTCCAACGGCGTAGCTGCGGCCGCGGCTAGTCGCATGGCGACGCGACTTGCCTCGCCGCCGCATGCGGATCTGCAGCCGAAGCCCAACGGCCAGGCCTACCTCGAACCACAATCGTTTTCGCAAGCGCAAGCCAATGCACAAGCGTCGTCTCACCCGCTTGTCCAACCGCGTTCGCAGTCGCAGTCGCGGTTGCCGTCGGAACGCGGTATCGCGCCGTCGTCGGAACCGACCAGCGGCCAGTTGCCGATGGCCTGGCTGACGAGGGCTGGCGTCGCGGTCGACGATTACTATGCGGCGGCCACGTTGGCCAATTTGAACGCGATGGTCGGTCGGCCACATCGCGCGACGGATAACGTACGACTTCACTACAACGGAGCCCAGCGCCGCGTCGAGCAGGACGTTGCGCGATTGGCCGTCGCCACCCAGACCGCCGAACTGAGCTTGCTGGCTCTCGATGCGTGCCTCGCCGCACAGATGCAGTGGCGACCGCTGCAACCGGCCGCCAGTTCGCCGAACGACTCAACCGCTTCGACGTCGATGATGCCAATCCTGGAAGCGATCGCGCCGAGTTGGCTGTCCAGTGGCGGCGGCGTTCCGCTGGCGATCCATCTCCGGCAATCACCCGACGCGAGTGCCACCATCGAACTGCTCGCGCCGGGTTGCAATATCTCATCCACGCTCGTCACGCACAACGGATTCTTGCTCGCCGGTGGGCAACTCGAGCCCAATCGCGACGAACACGCGCAATTGCAACTGGTCGATTGGCTGCATCAACAAACCAACCAGCTGACCAGCTTGCCACAGTTCGATGCGGCCGCGCGGAAACTCAAACTGGCCGGCGATTGGTGGCTGATGGCAGTCGATCTCCACAGTGCGCAGCGCGTCCTGATCGAAAGCCGCGATGGTCTTATCGTTATCGAAAAAGGGGCTCTAACGAGCGCACCGAAAGCCGATGCGTGCTTGATCGACTGCGCGGCGCGGATCTGGCTGGACCCTGCAGGGCGAGCGCTGGTCATCGAAGCCCAACAGACCGCCGTTCCACGGCTGCCGCATCGATTGGCGATTCCACTGGACAACTTGCAGCCCTGGCTCGCGCAGCCCGGCCCTGCCGGCCAGAGCACCTCGGACGATTCGCAGTCTTCGCAGGCGCCCGATGCAATCAAAAATGTCGATATCGATTTCGATAGTGATACAGATGCACATGCCAACGTAAATGCGAACGCTGATGGCGCGGCCGAAGCACTCACGCGGCGATTCGTTTTGCGCATGGTTCCGGCGCCGCAGCGGCCGACCAGCGGGCGACGTCCTGCCTGGTCCGGCACGGCGCTGGTCATCGGCGACAATCCGGTGGCGACGCAACTCGAAGCGCGACTTCGCGGCGCGAACGTTCCGGTCGTTCGCTGGAGCGGCGCGACCGATCCCGAGGCGTTGGCCAAGCGATTCGACGAGCTGGCGAGCGAACAAGCGATTCGCCACTTGTTTTTGACAACGCCGTGCGATGCGGCCGCCCACTCGACGCTCGACCGCTCTGCCTGGCAGCGCCGTCGCAATGAAGGCGTGATGAGTCTGTTCTGGTTGTGCCAACGTTGGCACGAGCATGTCACCAGCAGCGGCTGGGTCGACGATGCCAGTCTCGTGGCCGTGACGAGCATGGGAGGGGATTTCGGGGTCGGCGGCAATCTGCACTCGATCGAAGGAGGCGGCCTGACCGGTTTGTTGAAGTCGATCCTGATCGAGAGCTGGGTGCGCGGCTTCCGCACCTTCCCGATCAAGATTCTCGATACCAGCCGAGAAGATTCGCCTGCCCAAATCGTCGACCACATCTGGGACGAATTGGCCGTGCCGAGCTTTGACATCGAAGTGGCGTATCCGCAAGGCGAGCGGCACGTGGTCCGTGCCATTCCGCAGCCGCTTAGCAGCGCGAATGCTACCGCAACTGGGCTCTCGTCCGGCTCACTGACTGGTCGAGGTGGACGGATCGGCGAAGCTCGCTCTATCGCGCCGGCTGGTCCGCATCGCCGACAACTCTCGCGCGGCGCGGCCTGGGTCTGCACGGGCGGCGCCCGGGGGATTACGGCCTATGTCGTTGAGCAATTAGCGGCGCGTTATCAGCTCAAGGTCCACTTGCTGGGCACGGCCCCGCTGCCCGTCGCGCAAGCGTCGGCTCGAGAGCTGGACGAACAGGCGCTGCGCTCGCTCAAAGCGGACGTAATGACCAGCGCGCGCACGGCTGGCAAGAACCCGATCACGACCTGGCAAGACACCGAAAAGGCGCTAGAAATCGCTCGCAATTTGCAGCGGTTTGAGCAACTGGGCATCGAGGCTCACTATCACCAATGCGACGTGAGCGACCGCGAGCAAGTGCGCGAAGTGCTCGAGCGCGTGCGGGCCATCTCTGGTCCGATCCGCGGCGTGTTGCACGGCGCAGGTGTCGGCAAGGATGCCCGCTTCGATCGCAAACAGCCAGACAAAGTCAATCAGTGCATCGGTGCCAAGGTCGACGGCGCTTGGTCGCTCATCGAGGCAACCTGGAACGATCCGCTGGAAACGTTCGTCGGCTTCGGCTCGATCAGCGGCCGCTTCGGCGCCAATGGCCACACTGATTACTCGCTAGCCAACGACATGCTGTGCAAACAAATGGATTGGCTGCGCAGCGCCCGGCCCGAAGTGCATGCCGTCGGATTCCATTGGCATGCCTGGGGTGATGTCGGCATGGCGACCAAACCGGAAACGCGGCTGGCCCTGGAGATGATCCAGATGCAATTCATGCCCGCCGCCGAAGGTGTCCGCCATCTGATCCGCGAACTGGAATCGGATCGCTGCGAAAGCGAAGTCTTGATCACCGACGATCGCTATTACCGTCTGTTCACTTCGCCCGACCCCAGTCGCGATAGCGCCGGTCGATCGCTCGAGCATCGCCCCCCCGCTACGCCCTTGCTATGTCCAGCCGACCAACAGACGCGTACCACCGATGCAGACCGCCTCCATACGGCCACCCTCGATCCGGTCAAGGATCCTTTCCTGGCAGAGCATCGCTTGGACGATGCGCCGCTGTTGCCGATCGTCGTCGGCGCGGAACTACTGTTGGAAGGGGCTCGCGCTCACCTCGGCCACGTAGCGCGATTGAAGCTCTGCCAATTAGAAGCCGTGCAAGGTTTGCGATTTTTCAGCGACCAGCCGCAGACAGTCAAAGTCGCGACTTCCCTTGACGAACATGGCCACATCGACTCGCGACTGCTGAGCGATTTTCGCGCTCGCGATGGCCGGTTGGTCCAGTCGGATCGACTGCACATCGCTGGTCGCGTCGAAGTCGCCTCTGGCGTCATCGACCGAGTGACGCGCATCGCGTTGCCACTGCAGGCGGTCTGGAATCGTCCTCTTTATCCGGCCCCCGGCAGCAAGTTTTTCGTCGGCCCTTCGCTGCAGCGGCTGCGCGGTTTCGCGATCGTGGGCGAATCGCTGGTTGGACGGATCATCGCGCCGGCACTGATCGAACTGGCCGGCGGCGGCCGCGACGTTCGCGGCTGGCAACTTCCCAGCGCGGCGGTCGATGCCTGTCTGTTCGCCACCGGTATCCTCGCCTGGCAAGTTGTCGCGCCTGGTTCGGCGTTACCGGCTGGATTCGGCGAGATCGAGATCGGCCGTTTGCCGCTGCCCGGCGAAGCATGCGAAGTGCATGTGCGGCTGCGCAGCCACAACGTCGGCGCTCCGCCCTCCGAAGCAACGAATTCATTGCCCGCTTCGCCAGCGGAGGCGGTGTTCGACTTCACTTTGTACGGGGTCGACAACGACGTCTTGGTCAACGTCCGCGAATATCGTGTGGCGTGGCTGGTCGAGCGACAGGCGTCGAAGCCGCAATCGTCAGCGACGCTTACGAGCTAGGCTGTGTGAAGACATGTTCGCCACACCCAAAAGCCTGCCGCACCTGCTACCGCCGACCGCCTACTGCAGCCCCGACGCTTATGCGCAAGATCTGGCGGTACTGCGCGACGGCTGGCACGTCATCGCAACCACTGGCGAACTGGCCGCTCCCGGCGACTTTGTTACCGGCGACATCGCGGGCGTCGCTGTTCAGGTCCGCAACTTCGATGGCCAGTTCCACGCTTTGTCGAACGTATGCGCCCACCGACACTGCCTGATCAATTCGCAGCCGTCCGGACATGCTGCGAAGATGCGCTGCCCGTATCACGGTTGGGAATACCAGGCGGATGGCCGGACAGGGCGGATTCCGCAGCCGAAGAACTTTGTGCCTTTCGACAAGGAACAATTGCGCCTGCCTGCCTATCGCGTTGAAACGGTCGGGCAATTAGTGTTCGTAAACGTCGGTGATGAACCGGGGACGCTGCGCGACTGGTTAGGAGAGGATTTCCATCGATTTCTCGAGGAACGTTTTGGCAGTGGGTGGAGACTGTCGCTGAAGTGGCAACCCGACTATCCAGCCAACTGGAAGGTGCCGATCGAGAACTCGCTGGAGGCCTATCACGTGCCGGCGGTGCATCCGCATACTTTCAAACTTGCTCCTGACGAACAAGAGAGCCAACACCAGCTGTTGTCGAGCCGCACTGCCTTCGGCACCCGTCTTCCCTTCAGTCCGCATTCGCGACTCGACGCCTGGTTCCAGCGGTGCGAAGGGCTGATCGTGCGACGGCTCGGACATGCCGACACGCGCGAGTATTGGCAACATCACGTTTTTCCCAACCTGCTGTTTTCGTTTACCGATGCGATGAGTTTGTGCCACTGCATTCTGCCGACCGGGCCAAGAGAATGCCGCGCAGTGGTTCGTCAGTTCGGACGCTTGCCTCGCCAGGGCGGCGCGATCGCCTCGCCCCTGGCATGGCTCTGGAGTCGCCTGACCGCCGGACTAAACCGACATATCCTCAAAGAAGACTTGGGCATCTTCAGCGCAATCCAGCGCGGGTTAGAGCGGAGTCCACACGCAGGCGTTCTCGGCCGCTGCGAAGAACGCTTGCACGCTTTTCAATGTTTCATGCAACAGCGCCAGTCCGAAAGACACCAGCGATGATCGATCTGACAAACCGAGTTGCACTGGTCACCGGCGGTTCGCGCGGCATCGGCCGCGCGACGGCACTGCGCTTGGCCGCAGCCGGCGCCGATGTGATCGTCAACTACGTCACCAGCCAGTCGGCAGCCAGAGAGGTCGCCGACAAAATCTCCGCGCTGGGGCGGCGGGCGGCTACGGTCAAAGCCGACGTCAGCGAGCCCGAGGACATTGCGAGCATGCTCGAGTTCGTGGGCGAAAATTTTGGTCGGCTCGACATCTTGGTCAGCAACGCTGCGTCGGGTGGTTTTCGCAGTTTGATGTCGGCCACGCCACGCCACTTCGAAGCGACCATGCGCACCAACGTCCAAGCGTTGATGCTGCTGGCGCAAGCCGCGTTGCCTTGGATGAAAGGGGACGGCCCGCGCCGCAAGATCATCGCTCTGTCCAGCCACGGCTCGCACCGCGCTCTGCCCGCTTATGGTCTGATCGGAGCTTCGAAGGCTGCGCTCGAAAGTCTCGCACGGCACTTGGCGCTCGAATTGGGTAACCAAGGCATCAATGTCAATGTCGTGTTGGCCGGACTGGTGGCTAGCGACTCGACGCGCAGCTTCCCTGAAAGCGAGCGACTGTTCGCCGCGATCGCCGAGCGCCGCCTGGTCAGCGGCCGCGAATTGACCGCCGACGACGTAGCCAATGCCGTGCTCTATCTGGCCAGTTCGCTCAGCGACCTGGTTCAGGGGCAAGTGCTGACGATCGACGGAGGCGAGGCGCTGCATGGCTGAGCGAGTCTCGACATCCGAAGAAGGTCTTCTCGGTTCGAGCATCGCTGCGTCGAGTAGTGACGCAGCAGTGCCGGCCGATCTGTTCCCGTTGCCGATCACGCCGCTGGAACACTTTCTGATTGTCGACGAAACGCCCGAGCAGCCGATGTCGGCCTTCGTGCAACTGAGCTTTCGCAACGCGCTCGATCTCGATCGCCTCCGCGTTGCGCTGCGTCAAGCCGTGCATCGCAACCCGCTGCTGGCAGCCCGCTTGATACCCCATGGGCCTTCGTGGGCCTGGAATTACGATCCGAACCACGAGACGACCATTCGCCTCTTTCAAAGCGATCCGCCGGTCGTCGATGGCCGGATTCGGGTGATCGACCTGTGCCAAGAACCGGGCATGCGCGTGTGGTACGACGAGGCGGGGAAGGGCTCGCGTTTGATTTTTCAGTTTCACCACGCCTGCGCCGACGGGATCGGCATGCGGCGGTTTGTACTGGACCTACTCATCTGCTACGAGCGAGCTTTTGCGGCCGCAGACGATCCCGTTCACGCCGAACTTCGACTCGATCGTCTCGACCATCGACGGCTTCGCGAGCGCGGCTGTCTGAAACATTTAGAGGATTCGCCACCGGCCAAGCCGCTGACGCTGTGGCAGCGCACGAAGAACTCCTTCTACTTTTTCTATCTCACTCCCAAGCCGCTGCTCGGCATTCGGATGCCAGCGGCGCTCGCAAACCCACCGGCCACTTCGCTCGAGCCGATCGAGACCGTGACGCTGGCGAGCGACGATTCGGCGCGGATGCTCGGGCGGGCCAGGAGCGAGGGGCTGGCGCTGAACGATCTCGGCCTGGCCCTCCTGTTCCACCAGACTCGGCAGTGGCACGAGCAACAAGGCACGCGTGGGCGCAGGCAGCGCATTCGGTTGTTGATGCCGCTGGACATCCGGACTCGCGAGGACCTGCGATTGTCGGCTGCCAACCGCTTGAGCTTTGCGTTCCTCGGGCGGACGCACCACCAGTGCAAGAACTGGCAAGAGCTGCTCCAGAGCGTGCAGGCAGAGACGCGAACGATCAAAGAATCGCGTGTGTATCTCGATTTTTTGCGCAGCCTGCGAGCCATCCACGGTCGGCCCGAACTGCTGCGACGCATGGTTCGCCGCAACCGCAACATGGCGACGGCAGTCTTCACTTACGCCGGCGACATGCACCGCGGTGTCACGCGAATATTTGCCGAAGAGTCGGGCGCGACGCGCATCGGCGATGCGCTGCTGGAAGGTATCGTCGCCGCTCCGCCCGTCCGATCGCATACGAACATCTCGATCGGCTTCGTCATCGCCCACAGCCAGATCTCGTTATCCGCGTCGTGGAACCGCGAGGTTTTTACGGCTGACGATGCCCGCGAGTTCTTGTCGCAGTACGCGCAGTCGTGGCGGAACTGGTCGCTGACTGGGGAACCTTGAACGCTGCAGTTGAGCGGTTCGCTATCGCGTGGATTCTGGTTGTCAATCTCGGAGAGGTTTTTGAAGTAGTGGAAGCGCCATTGGTGACGCTGCCCCTCACCCCCCAACCCCCTCTCCCCGAAGCGGGGCGAGGGGGAGACTGAGCTCAGTTAGATGCAGCCGCTTACCACGAAGGCTCCCCGCCTTCCGGAAGTCGGGCGTTACTGGACGACTAGTGTTCGACGATCGCTTTTCAAGATTAGCGACGTTTCGGAAAAGTCGACGACGCGGAAGACCTCGCCTTGAATCGTAAATCCGTCGAGGCGGACCGAGCCATTGGCTGGAAGCGACGTTGCAGCCGGGCTGCGGCGCGATAGACGCACCATCAGCTTTTGTTCGCCGCACTGGAGCATCGCCACGCCGTGATCGCGGTCGGTTAGCACGATGGCTTTGACGTCGATCTCCGCCGGAGGCGACGGCGACTGAGCTTCCGCGTCCGGCTGGATGGCGGGCGCGGCGAGATCGGCTTGTAGGCGCTCGAGTATCTTGACGCTCGGCAGCGTCGGGTCGCGCGGCGCTCCGTCGGCCTGTGGTGCGCTGGTTGGGCCAGCCGGCGTCGCGTCCTGGCCGGCGCTCGCGCTCAGCCCGGGAGACAGACCTGCGGCGATCGCGGCCAGCAAAAAGATCCTTTTCATTTCACGTGCCCTCCGGCGCTGATCAGCGCCATGAAAAATGCCATGTAAACGTAGCCGACGATGCTGCCGGCGATGATGATGATGGCCGGTTCGACCAACATGCTCATGCGTTTGATTTTGGTTTTCAGTTCCGCGTCGCAGAACTTGGCGACGTCATCGAGCGTGGCGTCGAGCTGGCCGGTGCGTTGGGCGACCTCCAGCATGCTGGGCAACATCGGTGCGTAACCGTGGCGGTGGGTCAAGGCTTGGGCGAGGTCTTCGCCGCGGACGACTGCCTGGCTGGCTGCGGCTAACCGTTTGGCCAGAAACCGGTTGGTTTGCAGACGCTGGACGACGGCCAAGGCTTCGACCAGTTGTACCCCGCTGCGAATCATCACGGCCAGCGCGCCGGCCAACGTCGCCGTGCTGGACAGCCTCAGGATGCTGCCGATCAATGGCACGCGCAGCGACCAGCGATCGATCACCAGGCGCGCCGGCGGCCAGCGCAGGGCCAGAATCGCCCCAGCGATCGTCGCGAAGAGCAGCACCAGAATTGTGGCTGCGTGGCTCTGGCACCACAGCGACAGATCGATCAGCGACTGCGTCATGGCCGGCAGTTTGCGTCCCATGGCGCTGAGAAATTTTGCCAACTGTGGAATCACTGCAAAGACCAGGTAGACGGCGATGGCCAAGGCGGCGACAGCTACGACAACCGGGTAGGCCAGAGCGGCGCGGACTTCAGCAATGGCCGCTCGTCGCTGGGCCATGTGGCTGGCCGCTTGCTCGAGCACCTCACCGAGTTTGCCCGTCTCTTCGCCGACGCTGGCCAACTGAACGGCGATCGGAGGAAAGGCCGCCGATCGGGCCATGGCGGCAGTCACGCTTTCGCCGCCGCCGATCGCGGCGATCATCTGCGACAAGATTGCGGCCAGGGCAGGGGACTCGGTTTGGCTCTGAACGGTCTTTAGTGCGCTGATCAAATCCAATCCGCTGCGGAGCATCATGGCCAATTGCCGCAGCGCAACTTCGACATGCCGCGACGAGGGCCGCAGCCACCCGCGGAGGTCGGGCAGCGACAGGGTCTTCAGGCGACTGGCCAGACTTGTCCGGCCGGCTTCCAGGCTGATCAACTGCAACCCGAGAGCGTGTAGCGCGGCGCGGAGGCCGCTGGGCGTTTCGGCGGCTAGTGCGCCGCGGGTGATGCGGCCCGATCGATCGCGGGCCAGGTAGCTGTAATTGGGCATCGCGATTTTTACCACGTGGTTACTGCATTGGTGACTTCAGCCACGGTCGTGGTGCCGTCGAAGATCTTGGCCAAGCCATCGTCGAAGAGGGACGACAGGTTGCCGGTGCGAGCCTTCTCCAGCAGCGCATCTTCGCTGGCGCCGGTGGCGATCAAGTTTGCCAAGTCTGCGTTGCTTTCGACCATTTCAAACAGTGCAATCCGGCCGGTGAAGCCTTTGCCCGCGCACAGCAGGCAACCCCCGCGGTCGTAGACCGTTCGGCCGGTCAACTCGGGTTGCCGCAGCGCCAACGCCTCGGAGTGGCTCATCGGTCGCGGTTTTCGGCACGCCTGACATAGACGTCGCACCAGCCGCTGCGCGACTGACAGACGTAGCGTAGCGGCGATCAGAAAGGGTTCCACGCCCAAGTCGGCCAAACGCGTGATCACTCCGACCGCCGTGTTGGTGTGGAGAGTGCTGAAGACGAGGTGACCGGTCAGCGACGCTTTCACGGCCACCGCGGCGGTTTCCGCATCGCGAATTTCGCCGATCATGACCACATCGGGGTCGTGCCGCAAAACGCTCCGCAGCGCCTTGGAGAAATTGACTTTGTCCGCCGAGTCAACCTCGACTTGCGAGGCACCCTGAATCTCGTACTCGATCGGATCTTCGATCGTGATCACATTGCCACCGCGCGTCCGCAGCCACTGCTCGATCGCGACATACAGAGTCGTCGATTTACCGCTGCCCGTCGGACCGGTCAGGAGCACCAACCCGTGCGGCCGCTGGGCCGCGGCAGTGAATACCTGCAGATCGCGGCTGCTCATGCCCAGAGCGGTCAGCGACAGCTGCGAATCGTGGGGCGTCAGCAACCGCAGCGTCATGCGTTCGCCATACCTGGTGGGCAAAGTGGCTACGCGAATATCCAGTTTGCGTTGCGACGCGCCGAAACGCGTGCTGATGCGGCCGTCTTGAGCCGCCCGTTTTTCGGCGATGTCCAGTCCGGCAAGCACTTTCAAACGGCTGATGATCGCCGTGTGGCTGGCCGCTGGCAATTCCCGGTAGGGCTCCAGTTGTCCGTCGACGCGCATCTGCGCCACCAGCGTGTGTTCACCCGGCACCAGGTGGATATCCGATGCCCCGCGGAGGATTGCCGCCTGCAGCAGTTCATCGCACACCGATACTGCGTCGTCGGTACTCGGCTTGCGGTCGGAGGCCGTTCGGCTGCGTGTCTCACCACCTGCATCAGCTCCTGCCATCGACGGGTTGTCGTAGACGCGCGCCAGCGCGGCGCGGAGCGATTGAGCTGTGGCTTGCACCAGCGTAAAGTCGCACTTCAAGTAGTTCTCGAGCGACTTGTGAGTCTGCGGATCGAGCGGTTGGACGCAAGCCACCCGCACGCCCGATTCGAGTTTGCACAGCGGCAGCACCCGCTTGCGAAGTGCGAAAGCGGCGGGCACGCGAAGCGCCCACACCGGATCGACGCGACCGCTGCCCCGGTCCAGCGGCTGATCAGCCGCCGCCGGCTCGCTCGCGGCCAGAGCGACAAGTTCGTCGAGTTGCGTTGCCACCGTCATGATTGCGGAGCTCTCGTCAAGAAAAGACTTCACTGCGTGCCTGTTCCTAAAGTTCAAACCGAGATGCTCAAGATCCAAATATGGTCGCCGTCGGGCTGGAGCGGACTCGCCGGCGGCTGCATCTCCAATGAGAGGATGAACACACCCCGCAGCTCGCGCCCAAGCGCCTCGATCGCTCTGTGAAACCTGGCAAAATTGCCAGAGAGCGTGAGACGAACTTCGCGGCGGCCGCCGTCTTGGCCAGGCGTTGCGCCGAGCAAGCTGGCGACTGGTGATAATGCCTTGAGCGACTCGTCGTCGGCTTTGGCCGCTCGCTCTGCGATGGTGCTGTCGAGACAGACCAGACCATGTCGATCGAGCAGGCGGAGCGTTTCCGCCAACCGCGATGCCGGCGACTGGGTCGCGAAGACTTGTTCACGGCGATCATCGCGGCGAGTGACCAGGTGCGCTCCCATCGCTCGGGCGGCATTGAGTTCACCGTCGAGCGAGCGAATCTCGGCCTCGAGCGCGGCCAACTGTTTTTGGTTCGGAGCCTGCGTCGCGGCGCGGTGTCGAGCGACCTCTTCCAGCTTGTGCAGTTTGCTGAGCCGCTCGTTCAGCGCGCGGCGAAGCGGCATGTACAGCACAAGCGCGTACAGCACCACGATGGCGACAGCCGGCGCAAGGATTCGCGAAAATTTCTGGCGTGCAGCATGCGGCACAGTCGCGCCTTCCGAGTTCATGGCGATCGCCTCGCAACTTGCGCGAACGGAGGAATGGCCAGCCTGGCGGCCGGCGATCCGGCAGCCGGTGCGACGCGCGACAAATCGGACGGGCGTTCCGCTCGCACCGGCATCAAGTTGGCCTCCAGGACGATGCGAAACGCGACGAGCTGATTCGAATCGAGGGTCGTCTCGGCAGGCAATACGGCCCAACCACAGTCGGCAAGCGTCTGTTCCAGCTCGCTGGCAAAGCGATGCGCGGCAGCGTTATCAAGGGCCAAGCCGGTCAAGGTTGCCCGCGCCGGGGAGGATTCCAACTGGCGCAGCCAGCAATCATCGCGCCCGGCTGCCGAGACAGCGCCGAGCAGCGCGGTCCAGCGCAGGCTCTGCCGAGCGTGCATGGCCTCGGCTGCCTCGAGGTCGCGCTGCAGCTTCTGGCGTTGGCCATCTGCCTGGGAAACTTCCTGCCGCAGTAGCCTCAGCCGAGCTTGGCTGCTCTTGATCGCGCCTTGTGCTTTTTCCAGTGCAGTTTGTTCCGAATCCAACTCCGCGATTGCCTGGTCCGCTCGCGCGATTTGCCTGTGAGTTTGAACATGCGCGGCGGCGGCTCCGCATGCGGCCAGCATCGCCAGGCCGAGGCCTAGAGCCAACTGATGCGACTCTGTCAGCGCACCTCCGGCGGTCGCCACGACCAGCGGAGCCGCGGCGGCCCGTCGAGACAAAGCATGTCGCCATTGGTCGACCAGCTCTTGCCAAGCCTCACTGGTAGCAGCCACGTCTGCATCGCAGTCCAGTTTCATCGCTTGGGACTGGCCACACCAGGTGGCCAGGTTTGATGGCTGGGCCTCATCGCCGGATGATGCGAGGTAACCGGCGGCGGGATGGGCCAGCCCGGCGAGGCGTGCTCCACCCGCTCGGACTGCTTGCGAGAGCTGGTCGACGTCAGCGGTCGGGATCTGGGTAACCCACCAGGCCCCTTCGCCTGGCGTTGGCATGGAATTCTGCGACCGGCCAGTCTGACTGGGTCGGATCGGCGATGCGGCCACTTGCGAATCAAAGGCCGAGATTCCCGAGTGGGCTTCGGCCTCGAGTGCCAGGGCTTGCAGTAGTTCATGCCCGCTGAGCATCGCGCATAAATCGGGCGGCAACGTCACCGGCTCGGTCCAGAAGTCAGTGCTGAACATCCACACGCGGCCAGCGCGTCGCGGCCCTAACTTCAAGGCGGTCGCCGCAGTCGCAGGCAGAGAAAGCGATTCACTGGCCGGACACATCCAGCAATTGCGGAGCCGCAGTTGTCTGGGCCCAGTCAAATCGACGCGCGCAATCACCTTGGCGGTGTGAATCAAGAGCGTATGACTGGGGGCGAGCATGGCGAAGTTCCGTTTATCTCAGTTCCATTTCGATGCGCACGTCCCCTGCCGAGTTGACTAGCGGATAGTGCACATAACTCTTCTTGACGATCGTTTCCCCGACGTCCAGGACATCGTCGCTGTCGACGTCGTTCCACTGGATCGCGCGGGCGGCCACCATTCCCTGCAGCGTGTCGGAACGACGGACCTCAAAGGTCCCCGACGAAGCCACGATCAGCAACTGTTCCTCGATCGCTCCAGTCGTACCGCCAGCCGCATTGACACCGTAAAAGAGCACGCCGAGTTGGTCGGTGCCGGTCGGCGCAGGATCGATGCGCAAACCGCTGACTCCATCGACATCAAAAATGCGGAACACAATGTCGCCGACGCAATCCTGAGCCGTGACGCTGACCGTCAAATCAGCTCGGTAGCCCGTCTCGGGCGCTACTGAATCGCCATCGGATCCCAGCGAGGTGAAATCCAGACTGCTGGCGCCGATCGCGACTGCAGGGGCCCGCCCCCAGCCATCGACGATCGAAGTCTGCCCTGCGCCGAGTTGCAGATAGGGGCCGTTCCAACCGCTGGATAGCGTCACGTCGTCGAGCGTATCGCGATCCGAATCGAAGGTTTGCGCGGCATGCGTCGCGACGCCAACCGGACACGCCAACAGATCGTCAACGCTCGAGGGCAGACCGCCGGTGTCGGCGACGAAGCCGGAAATGACAGGTCGTCCGCTGGAGAACCGATAGGCGTTGTCGCCGGCGGTCGCGCTGCGCAGGTCATTCAACGTGCGCTGCGTGGCTTCGTACCGAGCCTGATCAGCGATCGGTTCGAGCGAACGCACGGCGACGGTCGACAGCAGGGCCAGGATCCCCAGCACCACGACCTGTTGGTGTTGGGTCCGCGCCGGCCGGCGCAACCCCGACGCGGCCGAGCGTTGTCGATTACCGCAGCACCAGCGCGACATAGATGTCGTCTCCAGTGTCGGCAGAAGTTAAGGCTGCGGTGGCGGTCGCCGCGGGAATGTCGATGACTCCGTCAGGCCCCGATGACACGATGCGCACATCCTTCACATCGTCGCTCGGGTTAACGTACTGGACGGTGAACTGGCGGTTCCAACCGTCGACGAAGGTCAAACTGCCCCAGGTGGCGATATCTGCAGAAGTGCCGGCCATGTAAGGTCCGTTCCAACCGCTGCGCAAGTTGGGATCGAACTGATTCGTCCCGTCGCCAGTCACCGGATTGAGGAAAAGCCAAGCCAGATCGAAGCGCTGCGACTCGGTGGCGTAGGACGAGATTCCGTCCAAGGTCAGGTACTGCGTGTCTTGCCAGTACTGGTTGAGCGCATCGCGAATTTCGGTCAGTGATGCCCGCGTAACCGAATCTGCGGCTGCGGCGACATTGCCCGAGCAGAGTGGTACGACCATTCCGCCCAGAGCGGCGAGAATGCAGAGAACGACCACCAGTTCCAGAAGCGTGAGAGCCTTACGAGCTGCGTTGAACTTCATGTTCTCACTCCCACATGACCGACCAAACCAGCGGATCAGCCGGCGGCCCCGGATTCCCCGAGGCCGCCAACCGAAGCAACGCATTAGTTATTGGCTGCGATCTCGAAGTAGCCATCCATCTCGCCACTCAGGCCGAGCGAATCAGGAGCCACGACTCCGACCAGCTTGACGCGGTCCAGCGGGTCCGTGCCATCGGTGACTTGAAAGACCGCCAGAAAGCGGCTGTAGGCCAGTTCGGGATTGGTGACCGCATCGCGAGGGAAGTGCACCGGCGCGTCGAGCATCGTCTTGCCGTTCAAATCGCACAGTGCGCCCACGCCCAGGAACACATACTTACCGGCCGTACCGGTCGTCTCCAGACCGAGCGCTTCCTGCGTCGTTGCCGAAGGCCCCTTGAGGACAGTCGTATTGGTCAGCGCGGTCGGAGTTGGCAGGGCAAAGGTGTTGTCATCGGCGGCGTGAATCCCGACGTTGACGATACCGGCGGCGTTGAAGGCCGCCAGCGTCCCAGCCGTCAGCGTGACGTCGGCGCTCGCAGCCGTGAAAGCCGCGTGGAGCGTGTTGAGGTCCGTGCCGGTCAAGTCGGTCATCAAGGAGTCGAAATTGTCCGGGTAGGCCATGTACTGCGCATCGTAGCGCTGGATGGCACCGGCGACTTCGGCGATGTTCGACGAAGCCGTACTGCGATTGGTACGTGCGACCATGTCGGTGACGGCGGGAATCAATACGGCCGCCAGACCGACCAGGATCATCAGAACAACGATCAGTTCGACTAACGTGAATCCGCGACGATCGTTTTGCCGCCTTCTCAACTTGGACTTCATTTCAACCTCGATTTCCTTAGGTGATAGCGACCGCGAAATCGTATCAACTACGAACGGCGGTTTGTTTCGGGAGTGTCGGGCTTTTCTAGGGCCATTCCTGCTCGGGAATCGAAAAACTCTAGCTCACCATTAGCGACGTCCAATCTGCGAAAAAAAAATTGTCAAGCAAAAGCCGTCGACAAATCACACCCACCAGACGGGCCTGCCATGGGTAATTGCGAG
This sequence comes from Aureliella sp., assembly GCA_051953155.1. Taxonomy (GTDB): domain Bacteria; phylum Planctomycetota; class Planctomycetia; order Pirellulales; family Pirellulaceae; genus Aureliella. The sequence goes on from JBQCJB010000093.1 coordinate 17,346, forward strand.
CATTCGCAGGAGCAGCACTCGCCGCTAACCTGCGCAGCCTGCAGGACTTAGGAAATCACTCGGCATCAGTCGCGAGCAGCCGGCCGGCAAACTTCGCCAAAACTACCGATATTCGCGCCCGGCGGCTCAAGCCGTAAAGTCACCCCAGTCGATACACCCCGACATGATTACCCCTCGGTCCATCGACCTATCGGACTTGCCAATACGATGATTCCGCTGCCGGAACCGCAGCCCAGGCCGCTCGCCGTGGCCCTCGCGCTGCTGGTTCTCCTGACACAAACGACCTGGTCGCAATCGCCGCCGCAGCCGCGCGCGACGAGCCAGGTACGCGTCAGCGGAGAAAAGTCAGCTGCCAAGCCAGAGCCGGCCAAGTCCGGAATCAGCCTGCATATCGCCGATTCCTCCGCCGGCTCGGTGCGCTCGGCCGCAAGGCTCCGCGAGCCAACCGCGGTCGGCTCGGCTCTGCCCGAAGAGGTTCTGCCTAAAGAGGCTCACCAGGTTCTCGAGCTGATCCAGTTCGACGATGTCGCACTGGCCGAAGCCATGCGGTTGTTCGCCGAGCAATCGGGGCTGAACGTGGTAACCTCCTCCGAAGCCGGCCGAGCGAAGATCACCGTCTATTTGAAAAACGTCACCGCCCTGGCGGCACTGGAGGCGATCGTCAAGACGAACGGCTTGTTCTATCGGGTCGACGAGGATTCGGGCATCATCCGCATCGCCACTCTGAGCGAGTATGAAAAGGACCTGGCCAGCTTTCGTGAAGAGCAGACGCGAGTCTTCACGCTGCTCTATCCCAACCCGAGCGCCGTTGCCCAGGTCATTCAGCAAGTCTTCGGCAACCGAGTCCAAATGCACCGCGCGGATGCCGATGTCGAGGACTTGATCGATTTGTCGCGGCGTTTCAACCGCTTCGATCTCGTCGACGGTCGTTCGCTAGGCCTGGGCGGTACCGGCGGCCGCAACGGCAACAATTCGTCCAACTCAACCGGTGGCCTGGGTAGGAACGGGTTGGGACGAGCCGCAGCCCTGGGCATGGGGGGTGGTCTGGCCGGCGTCAACGGGCTGACCGGTATGGGCGCGCAAGGGGGCATGATGAACAGCGGCAACACGACGGTCGTCAATAACGACCAGGAACCGCTGAACGATCTGTCGGCTGATGAGATTCAACGCCTCGAGAACGAAGTGGCCGCCAATGGCCAGTTGAGCGAAGAGAACCGGGCCGACTTGCTCCAACGCAAAGAAGCCACCATCTATGTCTCGACCATCCGCCGCAACAACCAGGTGATCGTGCGCACGGGCGACGCCCGCTCGATGGAGCAAATCGCCCAGCTGATTGCGCAGCTGGACGTGCCGACGCCGACCGTCTTGCTAGAGGTCAAGGTGCTCCGCATCGTGCTGGCCGAAGGCTTCAATTCAGCCTTCGAGTACTTTGGGGGCAGCGGCAAGATTTCGGCGGCTTCGTCCGACGGCTCGATCGGGCAGAGCTTTCCCGGAGCGAGCACGGTTTCGAGAACCTTGGCCAGTGGCTTGGGCGTCGCCGGTTCGGTCCCCGGGGCGTTGACGTTCCAAATGGTCGACCACAATTTCCGCCTGCGGATGCAGGTGCTCGAAAGCAAGAACTGTGTGACCGCGCTAGCCACGCCGCTGATCCTGACGGCCAACAACGAAGTCAGCCGTATCTTCGTTGGCGACACGCTCCCTTTTACCGTTGGCTTCACACCTTCGCAGGTCCTCAGCAGCGTGGGCTCGGTCAATGGTGCCGTGGCAGCCACGCCGATTACAGAACTGCGCGATGTGGGACAGTCGCTCTTGATCACTCCCAACATCAATGCCGACCGCACGGTGACGCTCCGCGTGGTCGAAGAGAATTCCGAGCGAGTGCTGGGCGGTTCTTCCATTCCCGTGCCGGCGACCAGCGGCACTGGGGTGACGAACGTCAACGTCGACACGGTTCGCCGCCGCACGATCAGCGGCACGATTGTCGCTCAAGACGGCATGGCCGTGGCGCTCGGCGGCCTGATCGAAGAAAACGCCAGCGATGCCCGCGACCAGCTGCCGGTGCTCGGCAACATCCCGGGACTGGGTATGTTGTTCCGCCGCCAGGCGACCAACCGCTCGCGGAGCGAATTGGTGGTCATCGTGCGGCCGTATGTCTTCAACACGCCGTCGGAATCGGCCGCGACCAGCGAACTGTTGCTGGGCGAACTGAGCACGCATCCCAAGCGGTCGACCGCGACCGGCACGCTGAACAAGGACATGCCTTGCCGCGTGACGCGCTCAGACGCTGAATGCGGCCAGCGCGCCAAACTGTTTCAATTCCATCATGCTGCCTACACGGCACAGTGACGAGTCCGAAGCCATGCTGAACGATCGCGCTACGCTCTGCCTGAACCATTGCTGGTGTGCTTTGGCGCTGACGGTTTCGATGACCGGTTGTTCGGTGCTGACCGACAGCAGTTTGACTGCCTCGCTTAGCCGGGCCGCCAGCGCGGAAAGCGAGGATGCGGCCGAATCGCAGATCGCCAATCCGCCGGCCCGCACCATCCGCTTCGACGGTCATGAGATCGTCCTCGGCGATGCCGAAGCCGAGCCGGTCGATAGCGAAAAATTCGTAGCGATGCTCCAGCCGCTGGTCGAGCAGAAACGCTTCCGTTCGGCTCGCTGGCTAGTGCAACATCGCCGCGAGGCCAGCCAGCGGCTGTTGTCCGAGCGATGGGCCAGCGGATTCGAAGATCCAGTCATTCAACTGGTTGCCGACGAACTCAGTCTCCGCGATGGG
>JBQCJB010000094.1:0-4636 GCA_051953155.1 Aureliella sp.
GACTTGGACTATTGGCAAGGGGATTCGATTCACGTCGAACTAGCGACGGCCGGCGACGCGCCGGTGCTGGCTCGCAATACCGAGCGTTCCTGGTTCGGCATCCGCGACGCGCGCCTGGTTCTCAAGGGGCAGGCGGCGCCCGAGAGCGGAGATCGCGAACCCTTCTTCGTCCTAGCGCGCACCTTCGCGCAAGCGCAGCCGACCACGCTGGACGAGCTGCGCGAGTGCTGGTCGCAGGCGCTGCGCGCCGCGATCAAGGCCTGGACCGACGGCACGGCCACCGACGAGCAGGCAATGTGGTTGAACGATTGGTTGCAAGCTCGTTTGCTGCCCGAAGTGAGTTCGCCACTGGTCGAGCAATACCGCCAGTTGGAAGCGGACATTCCTTTGCCGACGCGCGTGCCCGGCGTCTGGGAGACTGTCGGTCGCGACCAGCCATTGTTGGTGCGAGGCGACCACCATCAGCCCGGCGCAGCGGTACCGCGACGCTTCCTATTTGCGCTCGACGACCAACCTTATCGCGCCGCGGGCAGCGGCCGGTTGGAACTGGCCCGGAGCCTGCTCGGTCCCGGCCGAGCGCTGACGGCGCGGGTGATCGTCAATCGGCTTTGGCACCACTTGTTCGGCAGAGGCCTGGTCGCCACGCCGGACAATTTTGGCAAGCTCGGCCAAGCGCCGACACATCCTGAATTGCTCGATTACCTCGCACAGGACCTGATCGACAACGGCTGGTCGCTCAAACACACGCTCGCCTTGATCGTCCGCTCGCAGACCTGGCAACAATCCTCGCATGCGAATCCCGAGTCGCGCGCGCTCGATCCGGAGAATCTTTGGCTGGCGCGAGCGCCGCTGCGGCGGCTCGAGGCCGAAGCGATTCGTGACGCGCAGTTGTTGGTCTCCGGCCGCCTGGATGCGACGATGTTCGGAACGTCGGTCGCCGGCACCGAGCCGCGTCGCAGTTTGTACGTGCGGGTGCACCGCAATTCGCTCGATCCTCAACTGCGCGCGTTCGATTTCCCGGAGCCGACCTCGACGATCGGTCGCCGCGACGTCACCAATGTTCCGGCGCAGTCGTTGATGCTGCTGAACAATGCCCAAGTCCGCAGCCTGGCCCGCGCCTGGGGCGAAAAGGTGCTCGAACAGTCGCAGCGTCTGGGAGAGACGGTCGCTATCGACGGCATGTTTCGCTGGGCCTTCGGGCGGTCGCCCGCCGAAGGAGAGCGGGCCGAGGTCCGCGCTCGGCAGTCTCGACTCCAAGAGCAGTGGCACGCGCTCGACCGTCGGCGTGCGGAACTGACGGCGCAGGCCGCCGAATATCGTCGGGAGCGCGCGGCCCTCTTTGCGCCGCTGCGCGATCGACAGAAAAACAATTCCTCAGAGCCGCAACTGGAAATCCCGGTGCCGACGCCTCTGGCCTCCTGGGATTTCGAGCGGGCCGCCGAAGCGGTCAGTAATCTGGATGGCGCTGTCGTGGGCCAGGCGACAATAACCGGCGGAGTATTAGAAACCCAAGGCGGGTTCTACCGCTCCGCTCCGCTTCCCTTTTCGCTCTCCGCCAAGACGCTGGAAGCGTGGATTGAAGTCGACGATTTGGGCCAGCGAGGCGGTGGCGTGATGAGCATCCAGTCGAACGACGGTGCCATCTTCGACGCAATCGTGCTCGGGGAACAGAAGCCGGGGCACTGGCTCTCAGGCAGCAATCACTTTGCCCGCACACAGCCCTTCGATGGCCCAGCCGAAACCGCTGCCGGCCGAACGATTCACCTGGCGATTTCGTACGCCAGCGACGGCCAGATTGCGGCCTATCGCAACGGCCAACCTTATGGAAAGCCTTACAAGAGCTCTGGCCTGCATGCGTTCGAGGCAGGGCAGACGCGGGTCACGCTGGGCTGTCGGCACCTGCCCGCCGGCGGAAACAAAATGTTGAAGGCGCGCTGGCGACGCGCCGCCCTCTACGGCACCGCGCTCTCCGCCCAGGAGGTCGCGGCCAGTTATCGCAAGCAGCCTCAGACACCCAGCCAGCAGGAACGGCTCGACCTGCTCGAGCCAAGCCAGCGCGCGTCAGTCGCGAGGCTGGAAACGCAGCTTTCGAAAACGCGAGCCCAGCTCGATGCGCTCGGCGAAGCTTCGGAAGATTCTCCCGCGCTCCGGGCTTGGACCGACGTCGCGCTCGCCCTTCTGAGCGCCAAAGAGTTTTTGTTCGTGAAATGATTTTCGGTGCGATGGAAACATCGTGCCCGTGTGTTCGACTTTGGAACCCGATGGGAAACGTTCATGCGCGGTCACAACCCAGCGACGTCTAGTTCCCGGCGCCATCTGCTGCAGCGCTCCGCGGTAGGATTCGGGGCGCTGGCGTTTGGAACTCTGTTGCGTGCGATCGCTAGTGGAGCCGAGGGTGTGACGGCGGGTCGCGGCGGCGATGGTTTGCCGGCCAGCGCAGCGCTCAGGCAGCTGCATCATGCGCCGCGGGCCAAGAACGTGATCTTGTGCTACATGTCGGGCGGTGTCTCGCACGTCGATTCATTCGATCCCAAACCGATGCTCGATCGGCTGGCCGGCAAACCGATGCCGGTCAAAGTCGAGCGGACCCAGTTCAACAACAACGGCCAGATCATGCCCAGCCCGTTCCGCTTTGCCCCAGCTGGCAAATGCGGCACGCCGGTTAGCAGTCTCTTTCCACACATCGCCCAGCAAGCTGACGAGCTGGCTGTCGTGCGTTCGATGACCTCGTCGGTCAACGAACATGCCCAAGGCAACTTCGTCGCCCATTCGGGCTTTCCGGTGCTCGGTTATCCAAGCGCTGGCGCCTGGGTGGCGTATGGTCTGGGCAGTGAAAACGAAAACCTCCCTGGCTACGTAGTCTTGCAAAGCGGTGGCGCGGTCGCGCCGCACGGTGGCGTCGGCCTGTTCAGCAATGGTTTTCTGCCTGCCCAGTTCCAGGGTTCGATCCTGGCGGCCGACAAACCCGAGGCAGTGGCCAATCTTCTCTCGCCGACGCCTGCCAGTTTGCAAACGCAACGTTTGGAACTGACGCAAGCTTTGGACCAGGCCTTTCTCGAGAGCACTTCCGACGACCAGCAGATCGAGGCGGCCATCCGCAATGCGGAGACGGCCTGCCGCATGCAGACGGCCGTGCCCGAGTTGTGCGATCTATCGGACGAATCACCTCACACGCTCGCGCGCTACGGTGTCGACTCGCAGAACAAGACGACCGCCGCCTACGCCCGGCAGTGCCTGTTGGCTCGCCGCCTGGTCGAGCGCGGCGTGCGGTTCATCGAACTGAGTTGTCTCAACGAAGGCATCGGCGCAGGCAACGGCCCGAATCCCTGGGACCAACATGGCGAGCTGGAAAAAGGGCACGCAGCCATGGCGCTGCAGGTCGACCAGCCGATTGCCGGCCTGATTGCCGATCTGAGAGAACGCGGCTTGCTGGACGAGACGCTGATCATTTGGACTGGCGAGTTTGGCCGAACTCCGTTTTCGCAGGGTAGTGCGGGCCGGGATCACAACCCCTACGGTTTCAGCGTATGGCTGGCCGGCGGTGGCGTGCGCGGAGGGTCGATCTTTGGAGCGACCGACGAATTCGGTTATCATGCGGTGGAGAATCCATGCACCTTTTACGACCTGTGGGCCACGGTGCTTTATCAGTTGGGCGTCGACCATGAACGGTTGACCTTTCGGTCGGGCGGCCGCGACTTCCGCCTAACCGACGTTCATGGACATGTGCTTCGGGAAATCCTGGCCTGACAAGGCCGCTGACACTGACAACCGGGAATCGATTCCTCATGCGCGCCGTCAGTCTTGCGAACACTCGCTCAAATCGCTCGTGGATGTGGCTCGCGTTGTGGGCGGCAGTCGCGTGTGTGCCTTTGCAATCGCCACTGGGTAGAGCATGCGCCGACGAACCTGCGGGCGGCATCGAAAAGCCGTCCAGCAGCCAGACGGAGCGCAGCGGGGACAAACCGACCGCCGAGGATCTGGAATTTTTTGAAAAGCGGGTGCGGCCGCTGCTGGCGGAGAAATGTCTGGAGTGCCATGGCGGCGACGAGACGAGCGGTGGCCTGTCTCTGGATGCTCGTGACCACTGGCTTGCCGGCGGCGATTCAGGCCCAGCCATCGTTCCCGGCGCGCCCGAGAAGAGTTTGCTGATCGAAGCCATCGGCTACAAGAACCGCGATCTGCAAATGCCACCCAAGGCGCCGCTGTCGGAATCCGAGATTAAAGTGTTGTCCGAGTGGATAGCCCGCGGCGCACCCGACCCGCGCCGCGCGACTCCGGCTGCAGCCGCACCGGTCACAGGGATGAGTCTCGACGAAGGACGAAACTTCTGGTCGTTCTTGCCCGTGGCCAATCCGCCGGTCCCACAGGTAAAAGACACCGCCTGGGTACAGACGCCAATCGATGCATTCATTCTTGCGGAACTCGAGGCGCATGGCCTGGCGCCGGCGCCGGCAGCCGATCGGCGCACACTGCTGCGCCGCGCGAGCCTCGACATGCTCGGACTGCCACCGACACCGGCTGAGGTCGAAGCGTTCTTAGCCGACGAATCGCCGGGAGCATGGGGCCGAGTTATCGAGCGGCTGCTGCAGTCGCCGCAGTATGGAGTGCGTTGGGGACGGCACTGGCTAGACGTCGC
>JBQCJB010000095.1:0-5597 GCA_051953155.1 Aureliella sp.
CTCGCGCGACCCCCTCGGGCCGCGTTGTCGTCGAAGCCCGCCCGAGCCGTCAGGCCGCGCGGAGCAAGGGGGACATCACCTTTGATGATCTCAAGTTCGACATCGAAAAGGGAGGTGAGTTCGACCGGAGCATGCTGACCAAGGAGATCAAAGCTCTGGATAAACAAACGGTCCGACTCCGCGGTTACATCCTGCCCAACAGTGTCTACAAGAGTTCGGGCATCGACCAATTCGTGCTGGTCCGCGACAACATGGAGTGTTGCTTCGGGCCGGGAGCCGCGATCTATGACTGCGTGCTGATCAATATGGAGAAGGGCAAGACCACCGACTTCACCACCAAGCCGATTGCCGTGCGCGGCAAGTTCGAGATCGAGGAATTCAAATTCCCCGACGGCAGTCTGGCCGCAATCTACAAAATGACCGCCAGCGAAGCCAAGTAGTCGCGCGATAACCAGTCCCCCCCTCGCCCCGCTTCGGGGAGAGGGGGCTGGGGGGTGAGGGGCAGCGTTACCGATCGCGCTTCCCAAGTCTCACGCAGCCAAATCGCGCGCAGCGAGATATCACGCAGCCAAGTCTCACACAGCGAGTTACCGCGCACCCAATTCTCACCTGGCGGCGGCGGCTTTCGTTGGACTCATCGCGGCGATCAGCTCGCGGGCCAGTGCATCGACGCTGTCGAGGGCGGCGTTTTCGTCAGCCGCGTCGGCGTAGCGGCGCACGATGGCCGAACCGACAATCAAACCGTCGGCGACGGGCGAGAGCAGTTTCACGTGTTCCGGGCGGCTGATGCCGAAGCCGATGCAGACCGGCGTCTGCGTCCGCTGGCGGAGCCAGGCTACCTGGTCGAGCAATCCCGGGGGCAATTCGGTTCGCTCGCCGGTAATGCCGGTGACGGATACGAAGTAGATAAAGCCGCTGGCGCTTTCGGCGATCTGCAGCATCCGCTCCTGGGTCGTCGTCGGAGTGACCAACTGGATCAGGTTGAAATCGCGGCGGGCGCAGGCCTGGCGAATCGCTTCCGATTCCTCGACCAGCAAGTCGGGCACGATCGCGCCGGAGAAACCGGCTGCCTGGGCGTCGTCGAGGAAACGCTCGAGGCCTCGGCGGTAAATGATCGCGTAGCTGACCATCGTCACCAGCGGCATGGACAGCTTGGGCTTTACCTGGCCGACGCAATCGAAGATGCCGTCGAGCTTGACGCCTGCGCGCAGGGCGCGGGTGTAGGAGGCCTGGATGACCGGCCCGTCAGCGATTGGATCGCTGTAGGGGATGCCCACCTCGCCGATCGCCGCGCCGGCGCGATCGAGCCGTTCGAGCAACCGGGCGGTCATGGCCAGCGAAGGGTCGCCGGCGGTGATAAACGGAATAAAGGCTTTGCGGCCCGACTGTTTCAGTTCGGCGAATCGCTGATCGATGGCTGACATGCGTGGTTATGCGTTCGTCTGTGGAGGAAAGTTCGGATGAGGCGCGCGGCCGGTGAGCAACAGCATTTCACCTGTTACATCTCGACGCCTTTGAGGCGGGCGATCTCGGCTGCGTCTTTATCGCCGCGGCCGCTCAGGCAAACCAACAAATTCTGGTCGGGCCGCATCGTGCCGGCGATCTCGATCGCCTTGGCCAACGCATGGCACGATTCGAGCGCCGGCAGGATGCCTTCGTATCGCGCCAGTTTATCGAAAGTAGCCAAGGCATCATCGTCCCGGCAGAAGATGTACTCGGCCCGGCCGGTATCTTTCCAGTAGCTGTGCTCGGGGCCTACGCCCGGATAGTCGAGCCCAGCCGAGATCGAGTGCACGTCGGAAGTCTGGCCGTCCTCGTCCTGCATGACGTAGCTGTAGCTGCCGTGCAGCACGCCTGGCATCCCGTAGGAAAGTGGCGAAGCGTGATCGCCGGCTTGGCTCGAGCGGCCGCCCGCTTCGACGCCGACCAGCCGCACCTGGCTGTCCTCGATAAAGGGATAGAACATGCCGGCCGCGTTCGATCCGCCGCCGACGCAGGCCACGACCGTGTCCGGCAGACGCTCAAAAGTTTCCAAACACTGCGCCCGCGCTTCGCGGCCGATCACCGACTGGAAATCGCGGACCATCATCGGGAACGGATGAGGCCCGATGACCGAGCCGATGATGTAATGCGTCGTTTCGACCGAGGCCATCCAGTCTCGCATGGCTTCGTTGACCGCATCGCGGAGCGTCTGCGAACCGCTGGTAACCGGACGCACTTCGGCGCCCATCAAACGCATGCTGAACACGTTCGGCTTCTGCCGACGTACATCCTCGGCGCCCATGTAGACGACGCATGGCAAGCCGAAGTGAGCGCAGGCGGTGGCCGTGGCCACGCCATGCTGGCCGGCGCCGGTCTCGGCGATGACTCGCTTTTTGCCCATCCGCAGGGTCAGCAATGCCTGGCCGAGCGTGTTGTTGATCTTGTGGGCCCCGGTGTGGTTCAAGTCTTCGCGTTTGAGCCAGATGCGAGCTCCCCCGGCCAGCTCGCTCAAGCGCTGCGCAAAGTAGAGCGGGGAAGGGCGGCCGACGAACCGGGCCAGCAATTCGTTCAGCTCGGCTTGGAAAACCTTGTCCTGCTTGGCCTTGGCGTACTCGGCATCCAGTTCCGTCAGGGCTCGGGTCAGCGTCTCGGGGACGTAGCGACCACCAAACTTTCCGAAGCGTCCGCTTTGATCGGGGACATGCGGCACAGCCGTCGATGGAATTGTCATTACCGTTGAGCACCCCAAAAATGCGGAAGCGCCACACCAGGCGCTTCTCGCGTGAAGACGGACTTGGAATCACCGCCGAGCCGGATTGCAATTTTCCAACGATTGTCGACCCAGTTGTCGAACTGGTCAAGCGATGGACTGCGCGGCCGGCCGGCTGGTTCGCTCTAAAACAGCCGCATCTGCCCCCCTGGCTCCGTCGGCGGCCGAAAGGCGCTCGTGTCCAGCGGCGGAATTGAGCGGTCGAGCTTGAATTTCTTTTTCAGCATGCCGAACAGTTGGTCGATCTGGTCGGCCATCACGCCCGTTCCCCGCATGCGCACGCCGAACTGGGCGTCGTTGAGACCGCCATCGCGAATCCACCGCAGCAAGTTCTCGACGCGCTGCTTCTTGGTCGGCGCATGTTGCTCCAGCCAGTCCAAAAAAACCGGCCGCACCGTCAGCGGCAGCCGCAGCATCGTGTAGGCCGCCGAGACCGCGCCGTGAGCGGACGCGGCTTCGAGGATCGCCGACATTTCGTCATCAGTCAGACCCGGAATGAGCGGCGCCATCATGACCAGCACCGGCACGCCGGCCGCGGTCAACTCGGAAACCGCCCGCAGCCGCACCGCCGGCGCACTGGTCCGCGGCTCGAGCACGCGGGTCAGCGACTGGTCGAGCGACGTGATGCTGAGCGCAACCATCACGAGGTTCAGCGCGGCCATCTCGCCGAGCAGGTCGAGATCGCGCAGCACCAACGCGTTCTTGGTGATGATCGTTACCGGCTGCCGCGCTTCGAGCGCGACTTCCAGGCACTGGCGCGTCAAGCGAAAATGCCGCTCGGCTGGCTGGTAGCAGTCGGTCACGCCCGACATCGTGATCGGCTCGGGCCGCCAACGGGGATTGGAGAGAAACTTGCGCAGCAGCTGCGGCGCCTGCTCCTTGACGAAGATCTTCGTCTCGAAGTCCAGCCCGGCGGAAAAGCCCAAGTACTCGTGCGTCGGTCGCGCGTAGCAATACGCGCAGCCGTGGGCACAGCCGCGATACGCGTTCACGCTGTAATTGAACGGAATATCCGGGCTGTCGTTCTGCGTGACGATCGACTGGGCCTGGTCGACATAGTATTCGGTCGGCGGCAAACGCAGCGAGTGCAGGTACTCTTCGTCGTGTTCGACCTGATCGAGCGTCGCCTCGACGTGGATGCGCTCGAAACGGTTTGGCGGGCTGGTCTGAGCCCCGCGACCGACGGCACTGAGGCGATCGGAACTGCTCATATGGATTATCCGGCGTTTGGGGCGACGTAGCGCCCGGGATCGGCCATTCCATTTTGGGCAAACCCGCGCAGGCGCAACAAGCACGCATCGCAGTGGCCACAGGCAGAACCGTCGGCCGCCGGGTCATAGCAACTGGTCGTCTGGCCATAGTCGACGCCCAGCCGTTGCCCCCAAGCGATGATCTCCGCCTTGGACAGCTGGATGAGCGGAGCGTGAATCCGCAGTTTCTCGCCGCTGGCTCCGGCCTTGGTGCCGAGGTTGGCCAATTGCTCGAAGCAGGCGATGAACTCCGGGCGGCAATCGGGATAGCCGCTGTAGTCGAGCGCGTTGACGCCGATAAAAATGTCGCGAGCTCCAAGGCTCTCGGCGTACGCCAGCGCCAGCGAGAGGAAGACCGTGTTTCGGGCGGGCACATAGGTGATCGGAATCTGAGTGCCGATCTCGTCGACCGACGCATGCTTCGGGACCGGCAGCGGTGCCGTCAGGGCCGAACCGCCGAACTGGGACAAGTCGATGTCGATGATGACATGCCGGGCCACGCCTGCCGCCGTAGCGATGCGCTCGGCGCAGGCCAGTTCGACCTGGTGCCGCTGGCCGTAGCGAAAGCTGATCGCATGGACCTGATAGCCCTCGGCTTGGGCGATGGCCAGGACCGTGGTCGAGTCGAGCCCGCCGCTGAGCAGTACGACGCCGGGCTTGGGCTGGTTTAGCGATACATCTGCCATTTGCCTACCGCTTCGAACGCGTTGATGAAGTGACGGATCTCCGGCGGCGCGTCGCCTCCGGACCAGACGATCGAAACGACGTCAAACCGCGCGGGCTGCTCGAGCAATTTGCGCTCCTTGAGAAACGTCAGGGCCGCCCTGGTCAGGCGATCTTGCTTCCGCGCATCGACCGCTTCGGAAGGGTCGCCCGCCTGCCCGCGGCGCCACGTTTTGACTTCCACAAACACGATGGTCGAACCGTCCAGGGCGATCAGGTCGACTTCGCCTAGTTTCTGGCGATGGCCGCGAGCGAGAATGCGATAGCCCAGTCTTTCCAGAAACCTGGCGGCCAGCCGTTCGCCATCGGCGCCCAGCGAACTGGCTGCGGCCCGGCGGGGAGAATCGGCCGCTGTAGGCGCCTGCCTGGCCGTGTGCGAGCGGTCGCTGACTGCACCGAGGATAGCCGAGGACCGGCGAGCGATGTGCGTCCAGATTCGACGAAACATCGGCTTCGCCCCCGGCGTCGAAAGCTCGCGTTATCCAAAGTCGACCGCAGCCGTTGCCACGCACACAAGCGGCTGGCTCTGGCGAACCGCCTGGAAAAGCCGCTTGAAAAAACGTCTAATGCGCTAGCGCCGGCCGCAACCTTGGAGCGACCGCAACCTTGGAGTCAACGATTCGTCCGGTGCGACCAGTCTGCAATTAGACGCGGCGTTCGGTCAAGCGAACGGCCTTGCCGCTGCGCTCGCGGAGGAAGTACAGCTTCGCACGGCGGACGACGCTGCGACGCTTGACTTCGACCTTCTCGATGCGCGGCGAGTGGAGCGGAAACTTGCGCTCGACACCTTCGCCAGCCACGATGCGGCGGACGACGAACATCTCACGCGTGCCGCTGCCGCTGCGAGCGATGACCACGCCGCTGAAAACCTG
>JBQCJB010000096.1:0-2551 GCA_051953155.1 Aureliella sp.
TCGAGATCTCAAGCATGCCGCGCGGTAAGACTTTTGGCAGCGTAACGCAGACGATCGGCGAGACGCCGATGATCAAGATCAATCGACTGGTTCCCGAGGGCCACGCGACCGTCTTCGCCAAGTGCGAATTCTTCCAGCCGCTCAACAGCGTCAAAGACCGCATCGGCGTGGCGATGATCGAAGCGGGCGAGAAGGCCGGAAAGATCAACAAGGACACGCACATCGTCGAGCCGACCAGCGGCAATACGGGAATCGCCCTGGCGTTCGTTTGTGCCGCCAAAGGTTACAAGCTGACGCTGACGATGCCCGAATCGATGTCGGTCGAGCGCCGCAGCCTGCTCCGCGCAATGGGCGCAACGCTCGTCCTGACACCGGCCGCTGAAGGCATGAAGGGTGCCATCGCCAAGGCGACCGAACTGGTCAACAACAGCAGCAACGGCTTCATGCCGCAGCAGTTCGACAACCCGGCCAACCCGGCCATCCACGAAGCCACCACCGGCCCCGAGATTTGGGAAGACAGCGCGCATCAGATCGACGCGATCGTTTCCGGGGTAGGCACCGGCGGCACGATCACCGGCGTGGCCCGTTACATCAAGGCCCGGAACCCGAACTTCAAAGCGATCGCCGTCGAGCCCAAGCACTCGCCAGTCATCAGCGGTGGCCAGCCCGGCAAGCATCGCATCCAGGGCATCGGCGCAGGCTTCATCCCCAAGAACCTCGACACCTCGCTGCTGGACGACGTCGTTACCGTCGAGGATGAAGTCGCCTTTGAGTGGGGCCGTCGCCTGGCCAAAGAAGAAGGCATCGTCGCCGGTATCAGCAGCGGCGCCAACATGTGGGCCGCAGCTCAGGTTGCCGCGCGCCCCGAGTTCAAGGGCAAGCGCATCGTGACCATCATGTGCAGCCTCGGAGAGCGTTATCTGTCGACGCCTCTGTTCGGCGACGTGGCCGGCTAGGCCGTACGAGCAATCGCGAGCCGCTCGCGAGGGTAGTAGTTTTGTGAGTAACGCCGACGAGCGACTGTTCGACCCAGCTCTGCTGTTCCGAATGCAACTGCGCCCGGTGCGCACCGATTTGAAATTCGGCCAACAGGGCTGGTTGCTACCAGACGAAGCGGAACTGCCCAGCCTGGGAGCGAGCATCTCCGGCCAAGCAAACTTTGCGACGCTGAAACTGGCTGTCTCCGAGAGCGGCCTGTTCATGTCGGCCAGCGTCCGCGGCAAGCGTCAATTGCCATGGTGCCGCGAGTCGCGCATCGAGGACAGCGACGGGCTGCATGTGTGGATCGATACGCGGCACGCCGGCGAAGTGCATCGGGCCACCCGCTTTTGCCACCGCTTCATTTTCGCTCCCATGGGCCGCGGCCCGAAGAGCGAACAGCCTTTCGCCGGCTGGGCACCGATCAATCGAGCTCGCGAAAATTCGCGGCCCCCATCGGAAAAGCTGCTGGCCGTTTCGTCGAAAGTGTCGCAAACGGGATATGACCTCAGCGCGGCCCTGCACTGGCAAGCGCTGACCGGGTTCGATCGAAACGACTTTCCCGTGCTCGGTTTCTATGCGGCCGTGATCGACCGCGAATTGGGCTGGCAATCGCTGGGCCTGGGGCCGCCGCACCCTGTCATGGAAGATCCGAGCCTGTGGTGCGAGCTGTCTCTGGCCGATTAACCCGATCGGGCGCCTTGCCGCAGAGGCAGCCAGCCTTTTAGACTGACCAGCTGGATCGTCCCATCGGGAACAAAGCGCGGTTCACCAATCACCGGAGTATACGATCATGGAAATTCAGTCCGCCGAAGCTCTCTCAGGCAAACGCTGCCGAGCGTGCGAAGGAGGTGTGCCCAAGGTCACCCACGACGAAGCACTCAAGCAACTCAAACAGCTCGGCGGCCAGTGGCAGCTGAGCGAGGACGATAAAACGATCAGCCGCAAATGGCGACTGAAAAATTTCGTCGAAGCGATGCAATTGGCCGAGCGGATCGGACAACTGGCCGAGCAAGAGCAGCATCATCCCGACCTGCACATCACCGGCTATCGCCATCTGCGCGTCGACCTGACGACACATGCTATCGATGGCTTGAGCGAAAACGACTTCATCCTGGCAGCGAAGATCAACGCCGCTTATGACTGAGCCCGGTCCGGACCACACGTCCCCGCACAAAATCGCCATCATCGGCGCGGGTATCAGCGGCCTGGCCGCCGCCTGGACGCTACACCAGCGCCACCCGTCCTGCCAGGTCACCCTCTTCGAGGCCTCGAATCGGGCCGGGGGCGTGCTGGAAACGATCAACGATCCGCCCTATCTGATCGAACGCAGCGCGGACAACTTTGCGACACTCCTGCCCGACGCGCTCGAACTGTGCAAGGCAACCGGCTACGAGCAGGAACTGATCAGCCCGCAGGCCATCGAGGGTATCCAGCAACTGTTGCAGGCGCAACACGTGCCGGCGAACCTGATCCCGACGATCCTCAAGGCGATCCAAGATCCCATCGCTCCGGCGCTGGCCGCCGCGACCACGCAGGCGTTCTTCATCGGCGCCATCGTCCTGGGGGTTGC
>JBQCJB010000097.1:0-3362 GCA_051953155.1 Aureliella sp.
TCGCGTTCGACGACCACGCTGTAATTGCTGCTGGTTCCAAGCGACCACCCTCGCTTCCAAAAGGTGCGCCCGACGCGTCGCAAACCTTCGACGTGCTGGGCATAAGGCAGTAGGTGGGGCGGCAGAGCGTCTTCGGGACAGTTCATGTTCTGGTGACAAACCTCGGTACGACGTGTTCAAGCCATGCGTTGTTTGCGAGATCGACCGATCAGGCAGCCCAGCATTGTGACGCGTCGCTCCGGAGTTGTTAAGGCTGGATCGGCAGCTGCAACGTCAGCCGCTTGTCCCCGCGCAGCAGTTCGACCGGCACCTTGTCGCCAGGGCGATACGCGTTGATCAGGGCGGCGAACAGCTGCGTCTCGGTGGCGGGACGCTCGAGGCTGCCGACCTTGACCAGCACGTCGTCGACTTTGAAACCTGCCCGCTTGGCGGCCGCATGCTCGTTGAACTGGCCGACATGCTTGACGCGCAGCCCGATCGCGTCCGGGGCCAGCTCGAGCGCCTGGCGTTCCTCCTTGGTCAGCGCCTCCAACCGCAGCCCGCCGGTGAGCATGCGCCGCAGCGCCCAACTGGTCGCGCGCCAGGTAATGTCCCCCTGCTCTCGCCAGCCTTCGGGCAGATTCAAGCTCAAGGCCTTGGCTTGTCCGCCGCGCTGGACTTCGATCCCGAGCTCGCGTTTTTCGCCCGCGTGATGCAGCACCCACTGCATATCGGCGGTCGAGATGATCGGCTGGCCGCCAAACGCGACGATCTCATCACCCGCCTGCAGGCCGGCCGCCGCCGCGGGCGAATCGGGCGTGACGCTCTTGACCGTGCGGGCCCTGCCGGGATCCATGACCAAGCCCAGAATTTTCGGGTGTGGGTAAGGGAACACTAGCTCTTCAGGCACCGCCTCCCCGCGATTGCGGTACCATTCGCGCGTGGCTTCACCAACCTGATGGCAGTGGATACAACTCTGCACGACCTTGCCTTCGTAGTCGAGGGCCGGACCGTATTTTGTTTTCAGTGTCGGATAGTCTTCCGGATGAGCCACCGGTGCCGCCACGCCGGTCTTGGCCGCCAGGCGATCGCGGACCTGGTCGAAGTCGCGGTGAAGTTTCAGCGCGACCGACAGCGATTCGAGAAACCCATCCAGGCTGACATCGTCGGCCGACTCGGTCTGATGCGACCGTGTACCGTAGCGGCCGATGATCGTTCCGTCGGCATGCAGCACGAAAGCCGCCCACGACTGGTCGTAGTCGAACTGGAACTTGTTTAGGTCCATGTGATTGGCGTGCACGATGCGCACCGGCACGAACTGCGACAACCACTTGCGAACGCTCGGATTGTTCTCGAGCACATCCTCATCTAGCTGGGCGCAGGCCTCGCAGGGGATGCAGCGAAAGACGACCAACAGCGGCTTGCCAGTCGCCTTGGCTTGCTCGAGCCCTTTGGCGAGATCGTTGTAGATCCAGAAACCTTCTTTAAGCATCCGCGCCTGATCACCGCGAACCTTCAGCTCGCGTTCCTGGGCAAAAACCAGACTCGGCACGGCAACCAGCAACAGCGTTATCAGCAGGCGGAAGCAACGACTCATCGGCAGGTCCTCCAACTTGGAGTTTTTCAAAAAACCAGACGCAGAAATACTACGCAGAACTTTGCAGCGGCATGCGCGGGGCGGCAGGTGCGAGTGCAGGGCGAAACCAGGCGCGAAGGCAGGCGCGAACGGAGGCAGCGCATTATAACCGCTGCGCCGACCGCAGACGGCTGGACCAGAGAGTGCCGGACAGAGCGTCCGGGCCACTTCTTTCAGAGCGTCTCCTGAACCGCCCGCAGCAGCCGCTGGCGGATCATGTACAGCCGCGTGCTTTCCTCGATCTTAGCCCCGTTGAGCTCGGTGACGTAGAACACGTCGACGACCTGATCGAGATGGGTGCCGATCTTGGCGAAGTGCAACACCAGTTTCATATCGAACAGCACCTTGGACACGTCGTACAAGAGACCGCGCCGGTCGTACGCGAACAGCGTGATAATCGTGTGCTTGTCCGAGGTCGCGTTATCAAAGCGAACCTGCGTCGGCTGGATCTTCAAGCCTTCGGCCGCTTTGTGCTTGCTGTTGCGCCAGATGCGAGGGAAGACCGGCGGATTGCGTTCGCTCGGATCGAGGGCTTTGACGATTTTTTCGCAGACCTGATCGATGCGGCTGGCTGGCGGCGCATCCTCGAACTCGGAATCCTCGACCAAGAAGCGGTCCCACGCGATTTCCCCTGGCTGCGTGTGAATTTCCGCAGCCAAAATTTGCATCCCCTGGCTGGAAAGCGAGCCGGTGATGCGATGGAACGTGCCGATCGGTTGGCCGGTCTGTTTGAGCGCCACCGTGTACTCGACGGCTCGCTGCGCAGGGCTGTAGCGTCCCCAAGCGATGGCTCGGTCGCCATCGAGCGTCTGCAGCTTGGCAATCTCCTGAACGATCTGGCTGGGCTGCGTTCGGAGCAAGTAGCCGACCGGCAAAGCCATGATCTGCTCGCGCCACCACTGGTCGTCCGCTTTCTCCGGAATTTGAGAGATGACTTGCTGCCGCCTCGATTCGATCTCGCTGCGGAAGCGATCGCCCGGCTTGTCATCGCGGAAATGCGAATCGGTCTGGTGGTACAACTGCAGCAGCAGGTCGATCTTCCACTGGTTGACCACTTCGGGTCCGACGCTGGCCAGATCGGCGTAGGTCAGGATCAGCAGCAAACGCAGCCGCTCGCTCGAACCGACGACAGCCGCAAACGGCACGATCGATTCGGCGCTGTTGAGATCCAGCCGAAAGGCCGTGTTGGCCATCAGCAGGTGCTTGTGGACCAGAAACATCAAGGTTTCCTTGTCCTGTTGGTCCAGCCGCAGGCGATCGGCCGTTTGCTCGGCGATGCGCAGGCCCACCTCGCTGAGGTCCTCGGCAAAACCCTTGCCCAAGTCGTGGATCAGCAGGGCCAGATGCAGAATGCTCTTGTCGGGCAAGCCGCGATAGATGATGCCCAGCAGCGAATCGTCGTTCTGCAGTTCGGTCGCGTACTCGACCGCGCGGATCGAATGGGCGTCGACCGTGTATTTGTGGTACTGATTGAACTGCAACAGGCAACGGGCATGTTTGACAGCCGGGATGATTTGTTCGAGCACCCGCAGTTCGTGCAAACGGCGGAGCATGTCGGCCAGCCGCCGCGGCTGGGACAGCAGCCGCATAAAGCGTTCAATCGCCTCGGGGGTGATCTCGTCGGCCGGCCGGTTCAACATGGCCGAACGAATCGCCCGCCAGGTGTGGTGCTCGATCGGCTTGTCGTATTGATTGGCGACAGACATCAGGTGCAAAACGGCGGCTGGATCGCGCCGCACGCGTTCCA
>JBQCJB010000098.1:0-5705 GCA_051953155.1 Aureliella sp.
CCCAGACCGCGCCAGGAAATAATCGCCGCCGGGTGGTCGATCGTCAGCCGCAACTATTTGCCGATGGCAAGGCGCCGAACGTCTTCTTCGATCGTCCCGATGGACGTTTGCAAGCGGCCGGTTATCGCTTGCCCGACGGCGATAATTGGCGAACGCTGGCCGACGTAGAAACGCCCCGACAGCGCCTGGCCAAGTGGATCGCTTCGACGCCCGTCAGCGATGCGGCTGCCGTGAACCTCGCGTGGCGTTTGGTTTTCGGTCGACCGCTCGTCGCCCAGCACGCGGCCCTCGATGGCGTAGGGCTGGCTGAGCGCCGCGAAATCCTCCAGTCGCTGGCTGCTCAGTTCCAGGCGCACGGCCGCGACATGAGCCAACTGGTTGGCTGGCTTGTCGCGACGCGGCCCTTCGCAGCTCAGGAGTTGGCCGTCGATCGTCAGGCTTGGCTGCTTGCCAGCGACGACCAGATCACGAAATGGAATCTGGCGACGACGAATTTTGCAAGCTTCACTCGACCGAGCGCGCCGAAACCGCAATTCGCGTCGCTCGACCGAGCCCTGGCCTCGGTCGTCCGCTGGTCGGATACAGGCGACCAGCGCCGGGCGACCCTGGCGCAACCCAATATCGACGTCAAAGGAAGCAAGGGCAGGGGAGCCGCCCAGGCGGCTGCTGCCGATGAACCGACGCCCACGTACCTCGTTCGCAGTCTCGGACCGACCGCCGCGCAGCGCGAACTGATCGATCGTCTGGTCGCCAGCCACTTGAGCTGGCCGCAGCAGGTCGAGCACATCGCCGGGCTGGTCGGCGAAGCGGGCAATGACGCGCGGCTAAAACGCTTGGCCGATCAATTGCTCAAGAGCAAAAACGGCGACCGAGCCGCCGCTCTATTCCAACTTTTGCAGTGCGCTCAGTTGTGTGACGAAACGTTCTAGCCGACCAGCACCCCGTCGGTTCGAATCGTGAGTTTTTTTCGCTCTGCGGAAAGTTTCTTTCAGATCGTCGTCAAGATTTGACGATTAGTTCAAGGAGACGGGGCCGACCCAATCCTTCGCAGCGCACGGACGCGTCCAATAATGGCACCGAAACAATCCCAAGGTCGCGAGCGTCCCCGAATGCTACGAGCCCTCGGGCTGAGCGAACCGCCGCTGCTGGTCACGGTCGACGACAGACAGTACCAGCGAGTCGAAGTCTTCAAGCACGACTCGTGGGCGGCCACGGCCAGTTACCGCGCCGACGACGGCCGCATGATCGTCTGCAAATTCAACCGTCAGGCGCCGATTGGCCTGTTACCGATGAGCTGGCTAGGTCGCATCCTGGCGCGGCGCGAGCAATATTTTTTGAATGCACTCAGCGGCGTACGCGGCATTCCGCGCAGTTACGAGCGCGTGATGGTCAACGGCCGGCTGGCCCTGCATGCGGTGGCTCATGAATTCATTCCGGGCCAGCCGCTCTCGCTTTCGCATCATCTGAGAAGCGATTTCTTTGACAACGTCGAAGCGCTGTTGGGGACTCTGCACAGCAAGCGGATCGCCTACGTCGATTTGCATAAGCAGGAGAACGTGCTTGTCGGCGCCGACGGCCATCCGTATCTGATCGACTTCCAAGTCAGCGTGCAACTGCCGCGCGGCAGCTGGTCGACTCCGCTATTTCACATGCTCCGCGACTGCGACCTGTATCACGCCGACAAGCATCGCTGGATCCATCGCCAGCCGCCGGCATCGATGCAAAGCCGCCCGCGTCCCTGGTGGCTGCAGGCACATCGACAGATCGCCGTACCTCTGCGAACTTTGCGGCGACGGCTCTTGGTCCTGATCGGCGTCCGCCGCGGTCACGGCAGTTCGTCGACCGAAGCTGCGCCCGAAGTAGGCCTCCGCCGCGCCGCCTAAGGCACCATTGAACTCAGCTCGCGCGCATCCCCGACTCTCGCGCAACGTTCTCGTTAGAGCGCAAAACGAAACACTCTCCCCCCTCGCGCTGCCTCAACTTACTATTAGCTCGACTGTGCCTCGTGTAGAATCGGGGGCACATTCATTACTGGCTGATGTGAAAGAGGCACTTGCTCATGCGAACGTTGCTCTTGGTTCTTGTCGGCTTGGTCCTCGGTGCGACCGGCCAGGCGCTGGCGGTCGATGCAGGCCAACTGCGAATTTTCTGGATCGACACCGAGGGCGGGGCTGCGACCTTAATCGTCACGCCCGCTGGACAATCTGTGCTGATCGATAGCGGCAACCCTGGCATTCGCGATGCCGAGCGGATCGCCAAGCTTGCGACGCGCGAAGCCGGACTGAAGCGCATCGATCACTTGATCACCACGCACTATCACACCGACCATTTCGGCGGCGCGGCCACCTTGGCGACGATGATCGCCATCGGCCACGTCCACGATAATGGCGAATTTGAAGGCATGCCCGACCGGCCGCATCCCGAGTACCGGCAGTTCAAGTGCGAGCAGCGTTCGGTCATCCATCCCGGTGATTCCATCGAGTTAGAACAGGCTGCTGGCACGCCCAAGCTCCACTTGCTGTGCCTTGGCGCCCGCAAGCAGTTCATCGATCCTGCCGACATCAACGCGAAAGACAACCGCGAGATCGGCAGCCAACATCGCCCCAAGGATCGCGACGGCAGCGATAACGCGAATTCGATCGTGATGGTGTTGTCCCTGGGCGATTTTCGATTCTTCGATGCCGGCGATCTGACATGGAACCAGGAAGCCGCTTTGGTCCATCCGTATGACTTGGTCGGCAAGGTCGACGTCTATCAAGTGACCCATCACGGGCTGGACGCCAGCAACAATCCCGTCGTTCTGCGCACCGTAACTCCTACAGTCGCGGTGATGAACAACGGCCACACCAAAGGGTGCGCGCCGGATGTCTTTGCCGACTTGAAGGAGACGCGTTCGATCAAGGCCATCTATCAAGTTCACAAGAACCTTCGTCCCGATGGATCGATGAATAATGTTCCCGACGAATTCATCGCCAATCATCATTCGGCCGCTGAGTGCGAAGGACATCCGATCCAGCTGACCGTATCGCCCGACGCCAGCAGCTTCACCATCGCGATTCCATCGACCGGCCACCAAGCCACCTACACCACCACCAAGAAGTCCTGAGCCGTTGCCCGCTTTGGCGAAAGGCGGTTGTCGAGCCATGCATCGCTTTGACCAGTGGCGCATTGCCAGGATTCGCTTCGCAGCGACCTTCGGGCTCATCGCAGCCGGACTGGCCGGCTTTGGCGAGCGAACCGCCTGTGGCACCGACGCGGTCGACTACCAGCAGAACATCAAGCCGCTTCTAGCCAAGCGTTGCACCGCTTGTCACGGGGCGCTCCGGCAAGAAGGCGAACTGCGGCTGGATACGGTCGAGCTGATGCGGCAGGGGGGCAGCAGTGGGCCCGTGCTAGCTAGCGGCGATAACCCTCGAGCGCAAGCAAGCGAACTGATTCGACGCGTCCGCAGTTCCGACGACGCCGAGCGCATGCCGCCGGAATCCAAGCCGCTGGACGATCGCGACATCGCGATGCTCGAGGCCTGGATCGCCGCAGGTGCTCCCGGCCCGATCGACGAAGTCCCGCAGGCTGATCCGCTGCAGCACTGGGCCTTTCAGAGTCCGCGCCGACCGCCCGTCCCGGAACCTGCCCCGCGTGAACCAACTCCGCCGGAGAATGCTCCGCTGAAGCCAGCCTCGAGCGGCAACACCTCGCAGCATCCAATTGACCGCTTCCTCCAGGCCAGCGCATCACAACTGGGCGTTGTGCCGCTCGATGAAGCTAGTCCGCGCGAACTGCTGCGGCGAGTCACGCTTGATTTGATCGGACTACCGCCGACGCCCGAGGAGCTGGACAAATTTCTGAGCGACCGATCGCCCGACGCGTATCTGCGCACGGTCGACCGCCTGCTCGAGCGCCCCGAGTACGGTCAGCGGTGGGGACGGCACTGGATGGACGTCTGGCGTTACAGCGACTGGTACGGTCGCCGCGCGGTGCCCGATGTTATGAACAGTTATCCGCAAATCTGGCGCTGGCGGGACTGGATCGTGCGTTCGCTCAACGCCGACAAACCCTACAGCCGCATGATCGTGGAGATGCTTGCGGCCGATGAAATCTCGCCAACCGATGACGAAAACATCGTGGCAACCGGGTTCATCGTCCGCAATTGGTTCAAGTGGAATTACGAGACGTGGATGAAGGACAACGTCGAGCACACCGGCAAAGCCTTCCTCGGTTTGACGCTCAACTGTGCTCAGTGTCACGATCACAAATTTGATCCCGTCACGCAGGAGGATTATTTTCGGTTTCGCGCATTCTTTGAACCGCTCGAACTGCGACACGAGCGCGTCACCGGCGAGGCCGACCCAGGCCCGTTTCAAAAGTACGAGTACACCAAGAGCTATGGCCCGATTCAAACCGGGGCGATCCGCATCTTCGATGAGAAACTCGACGCGCAAACCTTCATGTTCCGAGGCGGCGACGCGCGCAACCGCATCGAAGGCCGACCTCCTGTCAAGCCCGGCCCGCCGCGGGCGCTTACGCCTGGTAGCTTCCGAGTCGAGCCAATCGAGTTGCCGCCGGAGGCGAGCTATCCAGGCTTGAAAGATTTCGTCCGCCAGGACGAACGCGAGGCGCGGCAGCGTGAGATCGAGTCGGCTGCCACGGCGGTCCTCGCCGCGCAGCAAGCCGCAGAAGCGACCGCAATGTCCACAGCGGCAGCCACGGAGAAGTCCACGGATAAGACAACTGGCGGCATGCTGGCGGCGCAGCAAGCCAACATTGACGCCCAGCTGGGCGTGCGCATCGCCCAGGCGGCCGCATCGCTGGCCGTCGCTCGCCGCGACGCGCTTGAAGCCCGCATCGCCGCCGACGACGCGGCTTACCGAGACATCGGCGATCCGGCAGACGCGGCTCGAGCCGCCAACTTGGCTGAAAAACTCGTGCCCTTTCGCGCAGCCGAACTGGCCCTCCTGCAAGCCGAACTGGCCACCGTCCAAGCCGAACGCGCCGTCCCGACGACGACGCCTGCCGCAGCACCCGCGAGCGATTCGGCGGCACCGGCCGCGCCAGCCACCCCGCCTGCGCCAGCCGCCAATGCTCTCGAGCAGCCGTCGCCTGAAGTAACCGCAGCCGATAACGCTCAGCAGGATAAAGCGCAGCAGGAAAAAGCTCAGCTAGAAAAAGCTCGGGCAGCGGCTGAGGCTGCCGCGGCGGCCGCGCGGGAGAAACTGCGAGCCGCCCGCGCGGCGCTCGATTCGGCGCGAACGCAGCTGGCGGTCATCGAAACGACCTATACGCCACTCTCGCCCAAGTACCCATCGCGAAGCAGCGGGCGTCGCACTGCCTTGGCTTACTGGATCGCCAGCGACGCTAATCCTCTGACCGCTCGCGTCGCCGTCAATCACATGTGGCTCCGGCATTTCGGCCAACCGCTGGTCGAGACGGTCGACAACTTCGGACATCAAGGCAAACTTCCCGTCCATCCGGAACTGCTCGACTGGCTGGCTGTTGACTTCATGGAGCACGACTGGAGCATGAAACACCTGCACCGACTGATCGTGACAAGCGCCGCCTATCGCCGCAGCTCGAGCGACCGGCAGCTCGACCGCTTCAACGCACAGCGTGATCGGGACAATACGACCCTGTGGCGCTTTCCGTCGCGTCGCATGGAAGCCGAAGTCGTGCGCGACAGCGTGCTCGCCTGCGCCGGCCAGCTCGATCGA
>JBQCJB010000099.1:0-2726 GCA_051953155.1 Aureliella sp.
AGTGCCAGACCATCATCGCAGCCGCTCGCCAAGCGGCTGGCCTGCCGCTGGAGGAAGTCGTCGAGCGCCTCGCCGCCGCCAGCCGCCAATTCCGAGCCAATGCCCAGGGACGGTTTTCGGGGCAAGTTGAATTCTAAGCGCCTGGCTCGCTTCTTCTCCTGCCTTTGCATCCATCGCCCGCGAGCAAGCTTTCATCGTTGCTCCCGCCGATGCGTTTCCGTCCGGGCTGTTGCGCTGGCGGTCAGCTGCAGCATGATTCGCGGACAAGTGGCTCTCTTTGTTGAGTCCATCGCAGCCTGGAAATGCGCTTAATTAGATGCGAGCTCGCTGCCTTCTAACTTGAGCGAAAGTGATGCGCGGCGATTCGGGCGGAAGTTGACGAGGAAACGAGGTGGTTCGTGGAAAGCAAGCTATTTGTCAAAGCGTGGGCCTTGCTCCCATGCGGCTATTTGCCTTCCGGTGCGCGGCTGGATTACAGGGAAAACGCTGGAACTAGAGAGCCGGAGAGTTCATCACAAGACCAGCGACAAGCCCCTTTGTTTTCATCCGCATCGCATGTTGATATCGCCACTGGAATGGATCGACCGCAGTTACCCGAAGAGCCGACGCAGTATCGACCGGGCTCGCAAGAGAAACTCGAACTGCTTGCCGAACGAGCGCGGCTTGGTTTGCCGTTGGATGTTCCGGGCGATTTTGTGTTGCCGCGCGAGAACGACGGTCAAACGCTTCTACCTCCGCCGCCTCGTCGGCGGCGCAAGCGCCGCAAAGCGTAACGGCCCCGCGCGAGCCGACTTATTTGCCCCCCTTGGCTGGGCCGCCGGCCGACTCGAGAGCAAAGTCGATATCGTTGGAGCCCGAGGTCACGGTCGCCTTCAGCTCGCTCTTGGAATGGTATTTGGGTGGCAACCGCTCGGGCACGCGTGGTTGAGGCGGATCGGCATCCGGGTCGCCGCGCGAGGCAGTGGTGATCCGCACGAGATGGTCGCCGATCTCGGCTCCCTGCAGCTCGCGCGTGTACTGCAGGGTGTAGTTTCCGGCCTGGTCGGTCACGGCTGAGGACTGACCGCCTGGTGTAACCGGATTGAAGATAACGTGGGCGCCGCTGAGCGGTTGGCCATCGAGCGTTACCGTGCCTGAAACGCGAGCGACGTTGTCCGGGCCGAAACACCCGGACAGACCAGTGCACGCAGCCATGGCGACCGCGAAAATTAGGGCTCTTTGCGCGCTCACTCGTTCACCTCTCCGTTGGCTGGACTGGGCTGCACTATTCGTCGATCTGGACGACCAGGCCATCGTTGCGTGAGAGCAAGCGTTGGTAGGTGCCGTTGAGCGCGTTGCCGGCGTCGGTCCAACCACCGTGGGTATGGAAGTGATGGATGTTCGACGAAACGAAGCGGACGCTGCCATCACAGGAAACAAACTGGGCGCCGCCGGTGTGCAAACTGCTGAAACCCTGTCCGCAGCCGTCGGGATCGTTGTTCCACGGCAAGACCGATTCGTTGAGTTTGGCGCGGGCGTGGGCGATGACGACGAACACGCCCCGCGAGCCCGTGCCGTTGGAGTTGCGCACGCCGACCCAGGTTCCAGAGCGACAATTCTTCGTATCCCGCTCGCCGGCCAGGAACGTGTTGCTGGTCCCGTCGGTGATGTCGCCGAAGCGAACTCCGCTGTTGCCCCAAAAGATGCCCGTGTTCTCTTCCGCGTTCTGGCGTCCCGAGCCGAAGCCGGTCACACCGATGTAGTTGCTAACCCCCGGCGTATAGTTGTGGGCCGCATAGCCGGCCGCGCCGGTGAAGTTGCGGTCGTTGTGGATCAGGCCATTGCCGGCGTAACCCGAATCGCTCGGACACATGAAGCTCGGGATGGGCGTCTGCACGGCGGCGACGATCGGTTGCCAGTTCGTCGACAGTAGACTCTCGACCAGGTTCGACTGAGCGACGCGCATTTGGGCGTGCAGATTGGTCTGTTCGATGAACGGCAGCAGCATGGCTTGCCAGCCGGTGGCTTCGCGATTGGCCGCTCCGGCGTAGGACCAGCCTGACGGAAAGCGTTTGAAGGCGTCGGCGTAGTTGTGCGCCGCCAGTCCGATCTGCTTCAAGTTGTTGCTGCATTGCATCCGCCGGGCGGCTTCGCGAGCCGCCTGAACCGCGGGCAGCAACAGTCCGACCAGAATGCCGATGATCGCGATGACCACCAGCAATTCGACGAGCGTAAAACCTCTCGATCGCTTCATAACACCGCCTCGCACGACAAGAAGGATAAGAGCGTCGGCAGGGACCGACAGCGGCGCGGACTCGGAGCCCGCAGAACGCCGGCCCAACATCCCAGCACCTTAGGGCATCCTTCTTCTCCGCCGAATCAGGCTTTCCCCCACCCAGCCGACGCCCGAGCTTGGATAACGATAAAATAATGCAGCCCCACACCCAACCGCGCCCGCAGTCTCCCCCTCGCCCCGCGCCCAACCGCGCGGTCTCCCCCTCGCCCCACACCCAACCGCGCCCGCGGTCTCCCCCACGCCCCGCGCCCAACCGCGCGGTCTCCCCCTCGCCCCGCTTCGGGGAGAGGGGGTCGGGGGGTGAGGGGTTAGCAGTGCCAATCACGTGTCGACTAGCTCGCGTAACACTAAGCTCCATCCCGAACAGGCAAACATCGCGGCGCGATCTGCTTCGTGACCTGAACGCGATGCCTGCGCGGCATCGAGCGTTGACGAGTTATTGTTGCGTCTT
>JBQCJB010000100.1:0-3267 GCA_051953155.1 Aureliella sp.
CGGTGTAAAGAAAAGCGAAGTCCGTGTTCCACGCCAGCATCGCTGCGAGCATCTTCGCCCGCTGCTGGAGATCATCAACCAGATGCATGTGGGCGCACGGCACGAACTGCATGCTGCGTCCACCCGAATGAATATCGATGACCACGTCACTCATCGGAAACAATACGTTCGTCAGAAAGTGCGCGATCTGGCTCGTTACCGGCCCTTCCGCCTGTCCCGGAAAGGCCCGGTTCATATTCATGCCATCCAGCGGTGAGAGCCGCGTCCCGGCACGCGCAGCGGGAAAGTTGAGCGAGGCAATGATGATGACGCGGCCGCGCACGACATCGGGCGACAATTCGCGAGCCAGTTTCATGGCCGCGATCTGCCCTTGATACTCATCGCCGTGATTGCCCCCTAGCACCAGGACCGTCGGCCCAGCCCCCGAGGAAACGACGGTGATCGGCACCATCACGTTCGCCCAACCGCCCAGGTTGTGCGAGTAGGGCACCTGCAGAAAACCTTGCTGCTTGCCAGGTCGCTCGAAGTCGACGGCGGTGGTGAGCATGGAACATCCAGCTGTGGCGGGACCGATGGGGAGGGCTGCATTATACGCCAGCACGGGTGCTCGCGTGGCCGATCCTCAGCGGCTCGCTGGAACCGTACTCAGTCCCAGTCCCGTCTCTCAGAGCCCCGCCGCAGGTTCCTGCACGACGGCTCGTCTCCGCGAAATCCCAGGCGAAAATCGTTGCAGCTTGCATTACGGCTTGCTAAGCTGGCGCGAGTCGGGCTTGCGGTTTCGTAATTCTGTGGCGGTTTCGCTGTGGGGTTCGCATGTGATGCCTGCGGGGAGGTCGATAAGCCGCTGGTGGATATTCGGCTGTCTCGTCTGCTTCGAGACGGTGAAGGAGGTAGCGACGTTCTGTTTGGGGCCGGCGCCGATCGCGATGGATGCCGCTCAGTATTTCGAATTCGGCCAGTCGGTTGCCCGCGGAGATTTCTTCCTGCTGGGACAGAGCGTCAGCTACCGCATGCCCGGTTACGGCTGGTTCCTAGGTGCCTTTCTCGTCTTGTTCGGCCGCTATGCGTTATTGGCCGCCATCGTCACCCAGCACTTGCTGGTCATGGCTACATCGCTGGTATCGGCCGCGATGACCTACCGCGCAACTGGTCGCTTTTCTGCGTTCCTGGCCGCCTACGCGCTATCGGCCGTTGGCGTCTCGCGCGCCTGGTTTGCCAACACGCTATTGGCCGACACCTTGTTTACGTTTTGTCTCTCGCTCGTATTCTGGGGCTGGTACGAGTATCTCCAGCAGCCGAGTTCGCGGGGAGCCTGGCGTTTGGGGCTGGCACTGTGCGCGGCCCTGCTCGTCCGTCCCGTGCCGCAGTTGTTGTGGGTACCGATCGGCGCGACGATGATTGGCGCGTTCTGGATGCGTCACGGCCAGTTGCCGCTGTCGAAGGTGCTTCGCCATGCGGCCATCGTGGGCGGTCTGCTGGCGATTTGCGTCTCGCCTTGGTGCTTTCGCAACCGGGTTCTGTTCGGTGAGTTCTTCGTGGCCAAACTCCCCGCGGTGAACAAGTGGTTGGTGTGTTTTCAGGATGGTTCCTCGCCCAATCTCCCACTCCCCGCGCATGCGTCAGCGGACCGCTTGGTTTCGATCCTCCAGTCACGCAACTACGACATGTCCGATCGCTACTGCTATAGCGTCATCGGTTGCCTCGAAGACTGCGGCCTGAGCGAGCGCGAAATCCACAGTCTGGTCGACGAGGTATGCCGGGCAGCGATCGCCGAGCATCCGCTCCGGTTTTCGTTTTCGGCTCTGAAGCGGAGCGTGAACATCTGGCGGTGTTTGCGGAACGCGCATCCAGCCTGGGGCGATGGCGAGCCGGCCTACTTTGCCGGCCAGGTGACGTGGCGGAGTGAAGCGATTGCAGCGATCTACGAACCCGTGCTGCGCAACGCCTTCAGCCGCAGTTTGCGGCTGAATGAGCTGGCGCTGCTGGCCGTGGCTCTCGGGACGTGGTGGTTGATTCGCGACGTCAGGCTCCGCATGTTCGGTATCGCTTTGGCGTTGGGATTTCTGTACTTCACCTGCGTCACCGCCGCCGTCGAAACCGAAAATTACCGCTATCGCATGATCCTCGAACCGGTCATGGTCGTCGCCGTCGTCAGCGGGTTCACCGCGCGGTTCGGAGGCCGAGCGACTTGTGCCAGTGAGCTTGGCGCCACCGCCAAAACGTCTAACGCATGCCCTGCGGTTTATCGCCCAGGGTCGACATAGATTGGCTCGTCACTGCGCGGTCCGCATTCCGATGCGCCGGCGTCTTATGGCGGTCAGTTGAAAGTTAAGGGTGACCCTAGGGCGACTTTCCAGTGGGTGCCATTCGCATGCGTTTGAGCCGCCCGAGGCGGCCTCGAAGTTTGTTTCCTAAATGTGGAAACAAAGTGTTTGTAACCGACTTTGCCCAGGTATAGACTGACGGGCGTTCCACTCTTGTCGGCGGAAAAAGTGGTGCATCGTCTCTAGGCTCTGGTTCTATCTTTTCAAGGAGTCGGTGATGCGTCGTATTGCGATTGGTCGCGGCTTTACGTTGGTGGAGTTGCTGGTGGTCATCGCGATCATCGGGATCTTGGTGGGCTTGTTGCTGCCCGCTGTGCAGGCCGCCCGCGAGGCAGCCAGGCGCATGCAATGTTCCAATAATCTAAAACAATTGGGACTGGCGATCTTAAATTATGAAAGCACTCATAAAAAACTTCCCGCAGCCCGCGTGGCTCCCGGTTGTCTGAATACGGCGAACATTACCAACGCCACCAAGCCTGCGCAGAATATCCACGGTCTGGCAACGCTGCTGCCCTTTATGGAACAAACTGCCTTATACGGTCAGTTCAATTGGAGCGCTGCCTTCGGTGACTACTCGCGCAATTCCGTGCCGCTGGCAGTGCCTTCGGCTTTCAATAGCGGCAACGCCCGGCTGGCCACGAATATGTTGCCGGCGTTTTATTGCCCATCCGATGGTGGCGAACGGCGGATTATTGTTCCGACCGTGAACAATATTTATGCGCCGCAGCTGGCGGCCGACAATTCGATCCAGGCCACCAAAACTTGTTACGACTTTATAACGAATGCCGCGGGGTTGAATACTTATAACTATTGGAGAATCGCCTCGACTGATACGCGTCATATGTTCGGCGAAAACAGTTTTGCGACCCTTTCGACGGTTACCGACGGGACTAGCAACTCCCTAGCGATGGGCGAGCAGACGCTGGACCTGATCAACGGCGTC
>JBQCJB010000101.1:0-3030 GCA_051953155.1 Aureliella sp.
CACTTTTTGGAGCGGGGCGAGGGGGGCCCGGCTGAATCCCCGTGCTCTGTCTGAAGCGGAGCGACGGGAGCCCGTTTCTGTTTGGCGCCTTTGCAGAATATTCATAGGCGACTCTGCCGATAAGGAAAAGCGTAGGCTCGCGGACTCCTATTGCTATCACTTCTGCAGGCACCGGATTGTTTGAATCGACGACATCGCTCGATCCCTCGGATTGGAGCTCGCTGCGTGCGCAAAGCCATCGCATGTTGGATGGCATGCTCGACTACGTCCAGCAGATTCGGGAGCGGCCCGTCTGGCAACCGGCCCCTGAAGCAACCGAAGCACTTTTTCAGACGCCGTTGCCGCGCGACGCCGGGACGCTCCAAGCCGCCTATCAGTGTTTCCACGAGCACGTCTTGCCGTATGCGATCGGGAATGCTCACCCAGGCTTTATGGGGTGGGCTCATGGCGGTGGATCGGTCGTCGGCATGTTGGCCGAGATGCTCGCGGCGGGACTGAACGCCAATCTCGGCGGTCGCGACCACATTCCTATCGCCGTGGAACAGCAAGTGGTCGCGTGGATGCGCGAACTGTTTCGCTTTCCGCAGTCAGCCAGCGGGCTCTTCGTTACCGGTTCGTCGATGGCCAACTTCATCGGTTCGCTGATCGCACGCACCGCCGCCTTGGGCGTCGGAGTCCGTGCTACTGGATTACCAGCGGCGTCCGGTGACCTGGTGGCCTACGCTTCGACGGCTGCGCACGGCTGCATCGCGCAGGCCTTGGAACTGGGTGGCATTGGTTCGGACCGCCTGCGGCGAATCCCGGTCGACAGGCAGCAGCGCATGAACCTCGACGCCCTGTCCGAGGCGATTGTGCGCGACCAGCGAGCCGGCCACCGACCATACTGCGTCTTCGGATCCGCGGGAACGGTCGACGTCGGCGCCATCGATGACTTGTCCGGCATCGCTCAGATTGCGGATCGCGAAGGGCTTTGGTTCCACGTCGATGGAGCGTGTGGTGCGCTGGGCATGCTTTCGGACAAGATCGCCCCCAAGCTCTCGGGGATCGAACTGGCCGACTCGCTCGCACTGGATTTTCACAAGTGGGGTCAAGTGCCCTACGATGCGGGTTTCATCCTGGTGCGCGACTCGGAACTTCACCAGGCGACCTTCGCCGCGCCAGCGGCTTATTTGCGGCGCGAGTCGCGGGGGATGGCGGCTGGGTCGCCGTGGCCGTGCGACTTCGGCCCCGATCTGTCGCGCAGCTTCAAAGCTCTCAAAGTATGGTTCACCTTCCAAGTCTTCGGAGCGCAGCGACTGGGCCAGATGATGGACCGGACGTGCGAACTGGCAAGGTATCTAGAAAGCCGCATTCGCCAGTCCGATCAGCTCGAACTCCTGGCCCCTGTCTCGCTCAATATCGTCTGCTTTCGCTATCGCTGCTCGGATGCCGATCGCGTCAACGCTCGGATAGTCGTCGATCTGCAAGAGTCGGGCTTGTCCGCGCCGTCGTCGACCTCCATCGATGGCCAGATTGCCATTCGAGCGGCCATCTTTAATCATCGCACGGCTCACAGCGACGTTGACCGACTGGTCGATGCAGTGCTGCGTTTCGGATCAGCCCAACAATCCAGCTCTTCTTCCTGACCTCAAACTCAATCTATAACGAGCCGCTTTCATGCCTTCTCTTTCTACGGCCAGTCCCAACGGTGAGTTGAACGGGTTAGCCCATATCATGCGACTGGCCTTCGGTGGCGACAATCTAACGCACGTGAGTGGCCAATTGATCGATCGCCTGGCTGCCGATCCGCAGGATGCATGTGCCCTGCTGGACTTGTCGATCGTTTATCAATTGAATGCCCAGCCCGAGATGGCGCTTGCCCTGCAAGCCGAGGCCTTGCAGTTGCAGCAGCACTATCGCTTTCGCGCGCGCGGTCGCCAGCCGCAGCTGAAGTTGCTGGCGATCATGGGCCGAGGCGAAGTCAAAGCCAACACGCCCGTCGAGTTCCTGGTGGAGAATTCGAACGTTTCGTTGGAACTGCTTTACTTGGACGAAGGTCTCCCCGCGCCGGCGCAGATCCCGGACCATGACGTTGCGCTGGTAGCCGTATGCCAGTCCGATCGCAACGAGCGGCTGCTGCATCTGCTCGGTCAAGTCATGCAGCACTGGCCGAGGCCGTTTCTGAATGCTCCGGCCGCGATCGCCGGACTGGCGCGCGACCGCGTTAGCGCGGCCTTGGCGAATATCGACCGAGTCGTTACCAGCGACGCGCACCGCTTGAGCCGCCAGGAGGTGGCCGAAGTCGCCGCGCTCGCGCCGGAACTGTTCCCGATCATCGTTCGCCCAGTCGACTCGCACGGCGGCCATGGTTTAGTCAAACTGGACGAGCCCCGCGCGGCTGAGCAATTCTTGCGTTCCTTTAGCGAGCACGAATTTTGGGTAGCCCCGTTTATCGACTATCGCAGTTGCGACGGCTACTACCGCAAGGCGCGGGTGACGGTCATCGACGGCGAACCGTTCGCTGCGCATCTGGCGATTTCACCGCAGTGGATGGTCCACTATCTGAACGCGGATATGCTGAACAACCAGCGCAACCGCGACGAAGAAGCCGAGTTCATGGAAACCTTTGCGGATGCGTTTGCGCGTCGGCATGCGACGGCCTTGCAAGAGATCGATTCTCGACTTGGTTTGGATTACTATTCGCTCGACTGCGCCGAGACTCAGGACGGGCGGCTGGTGCTTTTCGAGGTCGACAGCGGCGCGGTCGTGCACTCGATGGATCCGGTCGAGACATTCCCCTATAAAGCACCGCAAATGGCCAAGATCTTCCGCGCCTTCGAAGCCTTGCTCGACCGCACCGCGCAAGGGCTCCCGCGGACGCTCGCCTTTCCCGCAACAGTTGGTGCGGCCAGGCTCCGCGCGGCGGCTTGAGTTGCACGCTGGCACAAGCAATTCGCGTTTAAGCCACATCAGAGTCCCGCGCAAAAGTAGCTACCCACGCTCCTCAATCGATTATAATTCTTAAGCATTTTATTCGATTAGAAGTTTAGC
>JBQCJB010000102.1:0-7770 GCA_051953155.1 Aureliella sp.
GGCGATGATGACGGTGGTGACGGCGACCGCCACAACCATTGTCGCAGGTGTTGACCGGTTCGCAGCAAACAGCGGTTTGGCAGCAAACAGGAGCCGGAGCTGGGCAGCAGACCGGAGCAGGAGCCGGGCAGCAAACCGGGGCCGGAGCCGGTGCACAGCAAACCGGAGCTGGCGTGCAGCAGGTAGGCGCTGGGCAGCAAACCGGTTGGCAGCAATCGCCACCACGACGGTGATGACGGCCAGCTTCGGCGGTCGGAGCGAACATCGCTGCCAGGGCCAAAGCCAAAAAGACGCGGACAACATTCTTCATCTTGCTTCTCCTCGAGAAGGAACGGGAATTGGGAATCGCAGCAATATAGGAAAGTCGCCAGCCGCGTAAACAAGGCGGAGGGGGCCGAATGGCCAATATAAGCAAACTTTTTCGATTACAACGAGATTGCCGACCCCCGCAAGGGAGGGAAAGCCGACTACCGCCGTCGACCGCGGGCATGGTACAACGCCCTTCACGCCCGACCATGGGCCCCTTTCGACAATCGCCCCAACCGCCACGCCCTCGGGAGTCGCTATGAAAGCATTGGTCAAGAGCAAGGCCGAGCCAGGGCTGTGGCTGGAAGATATTCCCGAGCCCAGCTACGGCATCAACGACGTGCTGATCCGCATCGATCGCACGGGCATCTGCGGCACCGACCTGCACATCTACAAGTGGGACGCGTGGGCCCAGCAGACGATCCCGGTGCCGATGGCCGTTGGCCACGAGTTCGTAGGCGAAATCGTGGCGGTGGGTTCGAACGTGACCGACTTTCATCCCGGTGAAATCGTCAGTGGCGAAGGGCATGTTGTCTGCGGCCGCTGCCGCAACTGCCTGGCCGGTCGGCGGCATTTGTGCGCTCACACCAAGGGTATCGGCGTGAACCGTCCCGGCGCGTTCGCCGAATATTTGGCTCTGCCGATGACGAACGTTTGGCACCATGCGCCGGGCGTCGACCTGGACGTCGCAAGCATCTTCGACCCGTTTGGCAACGCGGTGCACACCGCGCTGAGTTTCCCGGTTCTGGGAGAAGACGTGCTGATCACCGGCGCGGGGCCGATCGGCTGCATGGCGGCTGCAGTCGTCAAGCATGCCGGAGCGCGGTTCGTCGTCGTGACCGACGTCAACCCTTGGCGGCTCGAGCTCGCGCGGAAGATGGGCGCGACGCTGGCCGTCGACGTCCGCAGCCAGTCGCTGGCCGACGTGCAAAAACAGTTGGGGATGCAGGAGGGTTTCGACGTCGGCCTGGAGATGTCGGGCAATCCGTCGGCCTTCCGTAGCATGCTGGGCAACATGGCTCACGGTGGCAAGATTGCCATGCTGGGCATTCCTTCGGAGCAGATCGCGATCGACTGGAATCTGGTCGTCTTCAACATGCTTACCATCAAGGGCATCTACGGCCGCGAGATGTATGAAACGTGGTACAAGATGACCGTGATGATCCAGGGTGGACTGGACATTTCACCGGTGATCACGCATCGCTTCCATTACAACGACTTCCAACAGGCCTTCGATGCCATGAGCACCGGTCAAACGGGCAAGGCCATTTTGTATTGGCGCAATCCACCCGACACATCAACAACCTAGCGAGGCGCTGCCGGTCATGTACGGAGAATTCCAGAGCCACCTTCAGTCACAGCTCGACGAGATCCGTTCGGCCGGGCTGGAAAAGCGCGAGCGAGTCATCGGTTCGCCACAGGATGCGCACGTGACGGTCGGTGCGGGCACCGAAGTGTTGAACATGTGCGCCAACAATTATTTGGGCCTGGCCGAGCACCCGCGGGTCTTGGCGGCCGCACATGCGGCCCTCGACAAGTGGGGCTTCGGCATGGCCAGCGTCCGCTTCATCTGCGGCACGCAGTCGATCCATCGCGAGTTGGAGCAGCGGCTGAGCGACTTCCTCGGGACGGAGGAAACCATCCTTTACTCGTCCTGTTTCGACGCCAACGGCGGACTGTTTGAAACGCTGCTGTCGGCCGAGGATGCCATCATCTCCGACGAACTGAATCACGCGAGCATCATCGACGGCATCCGCTTGTGCAAAGCCCAGCGGTTCCGCTACAAGAACAACGACATGGCCGATCTGGAAGCGCAGCTCCAAAAGGCAGCGGGTGCCAGATTCCGCATGATCGCCACCGACGGCGTGTTTTCGATGGATGGCACGATTGCCAATTTGCCAGCGATCTGCGATTTAGCCGAGCGCTATCGAGCCCTGGTCATGGTCGACGATTCGCATGCGGTCGGTTTTCTCGGCCCACGCGGTCGCGGCTCGCACGAACTGCACGGAGTGATGGGCCGCGTCGACATTCTTACCGGCACGCTCGGGAAAGCTCTCGGCGGAGCCAGCGGTGGCTATGTGGCCGCGCGCCGCGAAGTCGTCGACCTGCTGCGGCAGCGTTCGCGCCCCTATTTGTTCTCCAATTCGCTCGCCCCGCCGATCGTCGCTGCCTCGCTGGAAGTTTTGCAGATGCTCGGCGAATCGACCGAGCTGCGCGATCGGCTAGCCAGCAACACCCGCTTCTTCCGGGAGCGGATCGGCAACCTGGGCTACACGATCGTCCCGGGCGAACATCCGATCGTGCCCATCATGCTGCACGACGCGCGGCTAGCGGCAGAAGTGGCCGAGGCGATGTTGAAAAAGGGAGTCTACGTGATCGGCTTTTCGTATCCGGTCGTGCCGCAAGGCAAAGCTCGCATTCGCACGCAGATTTCTGCAGCCCATTCGCTCGACGACTTGCAACGTGCCATCGATTGCTTTGCCGAAGTCAAACGCGAGCTGGCCATCTAATTCTCATCCGCCCACCGCGAGGTTTTGTAAAGCTGTAGCGATTTAGTGGACGATAACGAGCCTGAGTAGCCAAGCTAGCTTTGGCTAGCATTGTC
The DNA here is from genome assembly GCA_051953155.1 of Aureliella sp. Taxonomy (GTDB): domain Bacteria; phylum Planctomycetota; class Planctomycetia; order Pirellulales; family Pirellulaceae; genus Aureliella. Next base: position 2,912 of record JBQCJB010000102.1, read on the forward strand.
ACACGGATGTCAGGGATCACAGGACATGGTCCAAGCGGGCAAGGATGAACCTCTGCTGGCAAGCTCGGTATGGTGCGGCCTCGTTTTTTCGTTGGCCGTCGTCTTTACCGTCTTGAATGCACTGCCACCGGTGCCGGTCGGTTACCGCATCTCGGCGCAGGTGCTGGCGACGGGCAAGCGTCTGGCAGCGCTTCGGGAGCAACTGGCAGCCCATCGCTCTTCGGCGACGCGCGACATGGCGTCCGAAGCGCAGTTACTGGGCGTCGACGTGCTCGATGCGCAGTCGCATGCCGTCTCGCCGCAACTGGAACCGGGCAAAGAACCGCTGACGCTGGTTGAAGTACGTTCCCTCTGGCCCGGCCGCACCAGCACGTCCGAGGTCCGTCAGTGGCTGAGCGGATTGATCGAGACCGAGCGCCCGACGCTCAGCCGCGTCGACAGCGCCAGCGACGAACGGTTTGCACGCTGGGAAGTCGAAGCCCGGCGGCACTACTTAAAACATTTCCGCCATGCGCACAGTGTCGAAGGCCAGTCGCCCGAGCAAACCGAGCAGCCGGCCGGTGCAGTAGTCAGCACCAGCGACAAGTCGCCCACGCGGCTGGCCTCGCTCAGTTTGCCAACCGGCGAGAAGTCGGCCAGCCCGATCACCGAAGGCTTCGCCCATTCCGCCGCAGCCGAAGGCTCGAGCGCAGCGATCGAAGCGGCTCTGGTTCGCGAGATCGAACTGGCCACCGCCCGCGAAGCGCAGACGGCTGCCAGCTTGCACAACCAAATCGCCCAAGTCGACGGCGTCTTGACGCTGTCCGGTTCGCCGCGAGTCCGCGCCTATCCGGGCCGCGTACCAACGGCGATGGTCCTGTCGGTGCTGGTTCTGGCGCTGGCCGGCGGCGCGATCGGGGGTTGGGCTCACCATCGCGCCCAGTCGGGCGGAACTTTTTACGCGGTCGACGTCGCCTCCAGCCTGCACGTGCTCGGGCTGCCGGTGCTCGGCCATGTGCAACTTCGCAACTCTCTGGAACATGCCGGCGACGTGTCGCTGGCCCGCCGCATATCCAACGCCCGACGCTGGCTGCTGCGTCAATCGCAGGCCGTCAGCGAGGTCGTCGTGCTGTTCTGGTGTTTGGCGATTGCCATCCGTATGGTACTAGACCCCTTGTGGCGGGCCATGCTTTGGGACAACCCGCTGGCGGCCTTGGGCCGACTGTTCATCGGGTTGCCCTAACGAATTACTACGTCAACAAACTTGCCAGGTCCGTCCCCTCTGCTAGTGAGTGGTAACTTTTATGTACGAAGAGCTGTTTCAGACTTCTGACCGCCCGTTCCGGGCCACTCCCGATGTGCGATTCTATTTCGCCTTTGACAGCATGGAACAAACGCGGCAGACGGTGCTCCGCGTGATTCGCCGCGCCGAGGGACCGGCGGCCGTCATGGGAGGCGTCGGTCTGGGCAAGAGCATGTTGGCGCAAGTGTTGTCCGAGGACTTGAGCGATCGGTTTGACGTCGTGCGGCTGCACGCAGCGCGGCTATGCAGCCGCCGTGCGATGCTGCAAAGCATTCTCTTCGAACTCCAGCTCCCTTACCGCGACCTCTCCGAAGGCGAGTTGCGATTGTCGCTGATGGAGCGGATGGAACCGGCCGCCGAGCACGCGCCCGACGGTCTGGTGATGATCGTCGACGAAGCTCAGACGCTGCCGACTAAGCTGCTGGAAGAACTGCGGTTGATCACCAACTTTGCCCGGCAGGGTCAAGCCCGGGCTCGGCTGGTGCTGCTCGGTGGCATGCACCTGGAAGAGACCTTCGCCCTGCCGGAGATGAGCTCGTTCAACCAGCGCTTGGCCGCTCGATGTTTCCTGCAACCGATGAACCGCCAGCAGACGACGAACTTCGTGCGGCACCAATTCGCCTGCGTCGGTGTCGACTCCAAACAGATCATTACTCGCGATGCGCTGGAAAACGTGTACGTGGCCAGCGAGGGCATTCCGCGACTGGCCAATCAGGTCATGGACCACGCCCTGATCCTGGCGATCGCCAACGACCAATACCCGATCTCCGCGTCGCTCATTCAAGAGGCCTGGTCGGATCTCCAGCAATTGCCGATGGGTTGGAATCACGACGACGGGGCCAACGCGCCGCCGGTCGAGTTCGGTTCGATCGACGATCTGGACCAGGATTTCGAACTGGAACCCGAGGGAGCCGAAGACCTGGACGTCCGCGCGACTGCGTCGGTCGACTGGCCAGCGCCGGCCGACCTGGAGGACTTCGGTCCAACCGTTCGCGCTAACAGCGGTGCCCAGATCGTCTTCGACGCCAGCACAATGTTCGCCCAGCGGAGCGTGCCGCTTTCGAGCTCCGATGGAGACGCCGATCACGACCTGTTCGTCTTCCAGGACGAAGAGCCTGCGCCGCTGTCCACCGCCGGCGCCCCGAACCTGTTCGCCGCCTGGGACCGGCCGGGCGACTCGATCGAGTGCGACGTCGACGAACCGAGCCCGCTGGCCCGCGTCGACTTGCACCTGCGGCGCGGCTCCGATGCGGTTTCCAGCGCGATTCCCATGCCGCTGGCCCGCGTCGACGAACCGGTAGTCAGCGACCCGTTCGGCCAAGATTTCGATGAGGAGTTCACGGTCGATGCCGGCGATGTCCGCCGCTGGCAAGAGCGCCAACGAGCCCACCGCCAAGCCGAAGCGGCCCAAGCGGCCCAGCTCCAAGCAGCCCAGCTCCAAGCAGCTCAACTTCACGCGGCTCAGCTCCAGGCCGCGCAGCTCCAGGCGGCGCAGGTTCAGGCTGCGCAGCTCCAGGCGGCGCAGGTTCAGGCTGCTCAAGCCGCGGCCCGCTCGCAAGCCCCAGCGTCGCGCGGCCAGTCGACCGCTACCGCGTCGAGCGCCCAGACGGTGCCTCCAACACCCCACACGCACTCGCCCCATACGCACTCGGCACGCACGCGCGAGGCGCACGACTGGACGGCGACCGCGGCTCCGTTGGCCGCCAGCGTCGCGGCGGCCAGCACGCCGATGGAAGTCGAACAACTTCTCGTCCAGCCTCAGCTCGACGGCAGCTATACCAGCGATTTCGTAGGCGTCACCCAGACCGGCGGAAGCGATGATCGCTTGCAAAGCGAGATCGAGGACCTGATCAGCCAGTTGAATTTCTCGGCGTTCTCGCTCGAGACCGACAGCGTCGAACAAATCTCCCCCGAGTTCACCCGAGCGGCGGCCAGCGCTGCCAAATTCCTTGATGTCCATGACGGTGGCGAGCGGGGTGTCCAGTACGCCTCGTACCCGATTCGCCGGGACGAACAGCTCGAATCGATCGAGCTGTCCAGCTTTGATGATCGGGACCTCCTCGTGGTCGATGAAGAGATTCCAGCCAGCGTGCGCCACAACCACATTCCGCCGGCGCCGGCCACCACCGGAACGATGTCGTATCCGGAACTGTTTCAGCAACTGCGCGGCTAAGTGGGCACCAGTGGACTGGATGGCCGTTTAAAAACGAATTGCGGAGCGGCGGATGATCGAGCAAACCGAACGCGGGACAGTCGAGACGGCTCAGCTGGGGCCTTGGATCGAGCTGCTGGACCAACTGTCGCAAGGCGCGGTCAACTTGACGATCGGTCTGGTCGCCGGCAGCCGCACTCCCAACCAACGAGCTGCCCTCGACCGCCTGGCGATGGCCGGCTTGCAAGGTCCCGGCTTGCCAGGTGCCGGATCTTCAAACGCTGACTTGCCAAGCGCTGATTTGCCCAGCGCTGGCTCGTCTGACGCGGGTACACGCGGCGTGAGCGGTCCGAGTCTGCTGGTGCGGCTCAGCTTGGGTGCCGACGCCATCGCCCGCCGCCAACTGCGCTCGGCTCGGGCCAGCGAACAAGCGCCCACGCCGGTCCCTTCGCCGCTGGGAGCGTGGCGGGAAGTGACGGTGTCGATGCAGCTGGGTGCCACCGCTCCCAAGAATCTCCAGCGGCTGCCGCGCTGGCTGTCGAGCTGGAAACGCGAATTCTCCAGAATCCTGATCGATCTAGGACCGATCGACCAACCGATTTGTCGGGCGGTCGGACGGTATTGCGATAGCTGCCTGCTACTGCTCGGCCCCGAAACGTGCGCCAGCCCGACCTGGTTGCGGCGTCACATCGACCACCTCACGCAGTGCGACGTGACGCTCTCCGGCTCGATCGTCGTCGCTACCGAACCGCCCGCGATCGCTATTTAAGAACCGCGTTTCTGCCGCACGCGTCGGCTGTAGCGTTCGAGGAACTGCTGCTCTTTGGGCGTGAGGCTCGACTGGCCTTCGCGGTAGATCTTGTCCAACAAGCGATCGGCTTCCACTTCGTCGCGACTAGAGGGGGAATCGTCCTCGGCCGAGTGGACGCGTAGTTTCGGTTTGCGTTTGAGGCTGCCGCTCAGATGCGACCAGCCTTGGCCGAGTACGCCGAGATTCCAGTGGCCGAAGTAATACAGCGTGGCGAAGGCGATGCCCGTCAGGTGCACGTCATAAGCGACGTGGCTCTGCGTCCCGAAGACGTTGATCAGCACGGTGATGACGCCGATCAGCCAGGCTTTGACCGGGACGACGCCCCAGAGCATCAAGGTGGCCTGCGGGTAGTTGTAGACGAACAGCATGACCACGCCGACGACGCCGCCGGAGGCTCCCAACACCGGCGCGTTGCCCGCACCCGGGACCACCAGGCGAATCAAGCAATACACCAGGCCGCCCAGCACGATGGACACCAGGTAGAAACGCAAAAATTCCCAGCGGCCGTAGCGCTGTTCGACCGCTTGTCCGAGGAAGTACAGCGAGAGCATGTTGAACAGGATATGCGAGATCACCCGCGGTTCGTGGGTGAACCCGTAGGTCAGAAAACGATA
>JBQCJB010000103.1:0-3777 GCA_051953155.1 Aureliella sp.
AGCATCGCTGGAACCTATAATCCGAAGGTTAGCATTGGCGACCAAGCGCCGGCTTGGACGGATCTGCCTGGCGTAGACGGCAAGAACCACTCGCTGAAGGATTTTGAAAACCGCGACGTCGTGGTTGTCGTTTTTACGTGCAACACCTGCCCGTACGCAGTCGATTACGAAGAGCGCATCAACCGCCTGGCAGAGAAGTACGCCGGGGCCGATGCCCGCGTCGGGGTGGTGGCGATCAACGTCAACCAAATCGAAGCCGACGCATTGCCGGCGATGAAAGCCCGCGCCGAGCAACGCAAGTTCCGGTTTCCTTACCTGCGCGATGAAAGTCAACAGATCGCCAAGGACTTTGGGGCGGTCCGCACGCCCGAATTCTTTGTGCTCGACAAGTCGCGACGGATCATTTACATGGGCGCCATGGACGACAGCACCAAGGAATCGGAAGTCAAGCATCGCTACGTCGAGGACGCCATCGAGGCGGCTCTTAACGGCAAGCAAGTCGCTGTCACGGAAATCGCGCCGACGGGCTGCTTGATTCGCACCGCGCGCCAGCGACAACGCAAGTAAGCAGCCGACCCGGTCGATTTCTTGAGGCCTGGTAGCACTCTTCAAGGGCAGCGTTCTTCTCGAGCAGCGTCAGTCGGGCTCTTTATCGAACGTGTGCCGCTTGGCCTCCGGAAGTAAGCGGCCTTGAAGGGTAAACAGTTCGACCAGGCCCTGATTGACGAGCCGTTCGCCGGCGCCGACTTCTGCCTGCGTCGTGTCGCTCGCGCCGTAACCGCCGCGGGCTGCCGACTGCAGGTCCGGAAGATAACTGGGCCACGGATAGGGACCGTCGCAGCAATAGCCGAATAGATACGCGTCTTTCAAGCCTGCCTTGCTGCGAAAATCGACTTGAAAGTGATGGAACGGCTCGCCGGGCAGCGTGATGATGCCGATCGCATCGTTGATTAGCAGAGCGGTCACGCCCAGCGTCAGCTCTTCATCTGGCTTGAAGCGATGGCGGAATTGCAGCTGGCGAGTCGACGCCCGGAAGTTACCCGAGACGCCGGGGACCTCTTTGGCAAACGCGAGGGCTCGCTGGACTTCGACTGCCAACAGTTCGCCCATGGTGCGAACATCGTCGAAGTCTTTCTCGCGAGTTTCGCCGCGGGCCATGATCAGTGGATTGATGTCTCCGCCCCCTCCCTGGACGAAGATGCACATACAGTCATCGCCCAAACCCTCTTCGACGATCTGGCGCATGACGCCGGGATAGTCCGCGGACAGTTGCCGGTTTCGCGGTCCGAGTACGACCGGATGGCAAGCATAGTTGACGATCACGGCGCGAACCTTTTCGTTTTCGTCCGTCACCCGCAGGACGCCGACGCGGCGATCGACCGAGCCGTATGGGATCCGCTGCGGGTTCTCGAAATGCGTGACTGCGACGTTGCCGCGCTGGACCAAGCGGTTGTAACCCAGTTGGATGTGGCTCTCGCTCGAGGCGAAGTAGCCCTTGAAAAGAGAGCTCTGGGCGCGCTGGATCGCTTCTAAAATGCGGTCGTCCACCGTTTGCCGCCAAGGCTGCTCGACCGACGGAAAGTCGTCCTGGTTCATTTTCGGACCAGCATGCGTATGCGTATTCATCAGCAGCAACGTATCGACGCCGAGCGACTTGACTCGATCGTGCAGCGTGGCGGAGTTGTAAACGCACAGGTCGCAGGCCACCAGCGCCACGCACGCATCGTCCGACTTCAGCACCATGACTCGGGCCGTGATCGGATCGTGTACCGCCTCCGTCGGTTTGGCCGACGAGTAACCAGCGGTCAGACCGCCGATCGGCGGCGTGATGTCGGCCTTGGCCAGACCGACCTGGATTTCGCCGCCAGCGACCGACGCACTAGTCCAAACCGAGATGGCAACCAGCAATTGCCATAGTCTGAATCTGCAACTCGCGAACATGGTGGGAGTTCCTCGAAGGTGGATGTGGTAGCATGAATTGTAGTCGACGCGCCAGCGTCAGTGCGCAGGAGGGTGCTGCTGATGAATGCGACCGTGTGGTTGGCGGTGGTTCTGTGGGCGATCGTGGCATCGAGCGGAGGCGATTCGGCTGGCTGGGCCTGCGCCGCGGAGTTCTTTGCGACTCCTGGCGGCCAGCCATCGGGAGACGGTTCGCGCGGCAGTCCGTGGGATCTGGCGACCGGCCTTTCGCAGCAGGCCAAGTTGTCTCCCGGCGACACTCTCTGGCTGGCTGGTGGCACGTATCGCGGCGGATTTACCTCTCAGCTCACTGGCGTGCCCGGGCGACCGATTGTCGTACGCGGAATGCCGGGAGAGCGGGTGACGATCGACGCAGCCCCGCGCGACCAAGGCGACGATGGACGTTTGTTGCTGCGCGGAGCCGACGTCATCTATCGCGACTTCGAATTCATGTGCAGCGATGCGAAGCGAACCACTTCGCTATCCGGTTCGTGGCCGGCCGATATGCGGCGAGGCAGCATCGATGTCCGCGGGACGCGGATTTCCCTGGTGAATTTGAACGTCCATGACGCAGCGTACGGCGTGGGCTTCTGGGCCGATGGCGAAGGTGGCGAAATCTCCGGCTGCTTGATCTACAACAACGGCTGGCAAGGCCCCGACCGGCCTCATGGTCATGGGGTGTATGCGCAGAATGCCCTGGGCACCAAGCGGATCGTCGACAACATTGTCTTCCATCAGTTCGATTATGGACTGCATGTGTATGGTTCGCAGCAGGCATCGCTCAAAGGCTTCGCCATCGAAGGGAATATACTCTTCGACAACGGCTGCTGGTCGGGAGGCGAGTCTGGCCAGCCCGCCATTCTGGTCGGCGGCGGCTCGACGGCGGCCCGCATTTCTTTGCGCGACAACGTGGCCATTGGTGGCCTGGTTCGCTTGGGTTACCCGTGGGGCGCGACCAACCAGGACACGACGGTTACGCACAACGTCTTTCTAGGTGGCTTTGTGCTGCGGGATTTCCGCCAGGCGGTTATCAAGCACAATGTTTTCTCTGCCCACTCCACGGTCGTCGCTCTCGAGGGGGCCGGCACCGTGGTGACCTCGGGCCTCGACTGGGACGAGAACGAATTGCATGTCACCGACGGCCGCTGGGGCGAGACCGCGATCGTCGAAAAAGGGAAAAGTTGCGCGCTCGATTTTCGCGCTTGGCAGAATGCGACGCACTGCGATGCGCACAGCACGTTCTCCGCTTCCGCGCCTTCGACGCTGCGCGTGATCGTGCGTCCGAACCCACACGAACAAGGACGCGGACACATCGCAGTCATCAATCCGCAGGGATTGCCAGCCGTCGAGGTCGACTTGTCGCCAGTTCTGCAGCCCGGACAAGCCTATCGGATTGTGAATGCGAAGAACTTTTATGGAGCCGCGGTGGCCGAAGGAATATTCGCAGGTCGACCGGTGCGGCTGTCGCTGCAGCCGGTCGACGCCCCGCGACCGGTCGGCTGGTCCGGAGCCGCAGTCAAGTCGCGCGAGCCGGCCTTCGCCGCCTTCGTCGTCTTGCCCAAGCAGTAGGATAGTCGTCGCGGCTGTCCCTCTTTTCCGACGCTGCGTTCGCATTGTGCGTCCCCGCGCAATAGACTATTCCGGCGAGTACATCGCCCTCGCGAACTCCAACCTTCGATGATTCGGGACAGGAACGGACATGATTTCGCTCAACCACTCGCGCCGCCGGTTCGTAAAAAGCTCGCTTGCACTAGCCGGCTCGGCTTCGCTGGGTGCGGCATCGCTCAGTACCCAGTGGGCTCGGGCGGCTGAGGGTAG
>JBQCJB010000104.1:0-8237 GCA_051953155.1 Aureliella sp.
AGCCAGCCGAACGCGAGTGTCTGAAGCTTTGTCCCGCTCTCGGGCGGAACCATCGCTGCCGCGAAGCCTGTCACAATCGCTAATTCAACGCCACTGCTAACTCTAGGACACGGCGCGGGCTGGAAAAGTGATCTCCGGCCGAAACACCGCGTTTCGCGTCGGATCAACCGACCTATTTCCATCGTATCGGTTTTGGGGGCTGCGAGGCAGCCTCAGTCTCCCGCTCCGCACCCGGCTTCGAGCGGCTCCAGCGGTCCGGGCGCGCGTGCTGCAGCGGGCGCGCCCTCGGGTGTGTCACCGTGCGTTTTACCAGCCGATTCGGCCGGCCCCGCGGCCGCGCCGCCAGGCTCTGCCGCAGCCGCTTCGTCCTCGAGATATTCCTGCTGACGACGCTGGATCAACTGCCGCTCGCGGCGGATCTCAAATGTCCACCGCGCAGCCGTGTCGAGCAGCTCTAACTGGTCCAAGCGCCGGTAAGCGGCAGCCCACCGCCGCGAATGCCTGAGGACACCTGCCAAGAGCAACTGCGCCTCGGCGTCGCGCGGCGTGTCGGCCAAAATGCTCTGCAGCAACGACTCGGCTTCGAACCAATTACCGCGAAGGTATTCCGCTTGGGCGCGCACGAAACGGTCGTCGCCAGCAACCGGCCCCGCGTCGGCCTTCAGCTGACCTAACTGCCAGTGGCTGCGCACGCTCTCGACCAACCAGAAGGCGAGCATCGCCAACCAACACACCACGACCAGCCAGGGAGAAAACCAGTTGGGCCACACAAATGTTGCTAGCAACAGGATGCTCAGTCCCCAGCCGAAGCCGATCGCCGCCAGCAGCCCTGACAGGCTGCCGCGCCACCAGGCGCGGGCCAAGCCCGGCCAAAAGCAGCTCAAGCGATCCGAGCCCAACATGCAAGCATCTCCCGGTAAACGATCGGTCAACCTCTGGCGTGTGTAGCAGCCCGGTGCGGCGCAAGTCAAGTCGGCTCATGTGGCTGCGGCGAAGCTGGTATCATTGGGCCAAGCCATCGCCCACTCCCGGGCGACGGCCGAACGACCCTGTAATTTCCATCTACCCAAAACACGAAAGAGCTCGAGCGATGCCCAAAATAAGCGTCGAAGGCGAACGCACCGTAGAAGTTCCGGCTGGCAAGCGATTGGTTCTGGCGCTGTCGGAAGATGTCGGCATCGACCAGTTGCATGCCTGCGGTGGCAAGGCGCGCTGCACGACCTGCCGCGTCGAATTCATCGAAGGCGAACCAGAGAAGATGACCAAGGCCGAGAAGGCGGTGCTGGAGGCCAAGCAATTGAGCGGCGTGCGCTTGAGCTGCCAGATTCTGTGCGAGGGAGACATGCAGGTGCGGGCGATCAGTCGCCTGGAGGGCTCCGGCAGGAAAGACGCCGGCAGCCCCGTTTCACCGACCCTCGAACCCGAGCCGGTTGAGTGGGAATCGCGTTCGAGCAGAGACGGCTATTAAAAAAAATAAAACGGCTCGCCAGATTTCTCCGGCGAGCCGTTTCTAGTAAACGCGTCTCGGTTCTACCAGGGTTCGCTAGAGACTAGCGAACGTAGCTGGTAGCTTGAATGACGCGTCGATTGCTTTGCAGGTAAGCGCTCGGATCGACAACCGGAGCCGGAGGCATCGGAGCAGCGTCGCCCGAAGCGGCCGGAGCGGCTACACCACCACCGCAGCTGTTGCAGGAGCTAGCTACACCGCAGGCGTCGCAAGCGGTATCGCAGCAAGCGTTGTTGCGGCGATGCTTGAACAAGCGATGCAGCAGGCCGTGGTGATGTCCACCGCAACCCGAATCGCAGCAAGGAGCAGCTACTTCGCAACCACAGGTCGGAGCTGCACCGCAGCCAGCGCCGCAAGCCGATTCGCAACCGCAGCTGGGTACAGCGGCGCAGGTCGGTTCACAGGCCGATGCACAACCGGTATCGCAGCAGTTGTTGCGATGGTGCAGGCGATGCAACAGGTGGTCTTTCTTCTGCTTGGCTGCACAGAGCAGCTCATGCAGCGGGCGACGACGCGGCTGGCAGCAGCCGGTGTCACAAGCTGGCGCACAAGCCGTTTCGCATCCACAGCTCGGAGCAGCGCCGCAAGCGGGGCCGCAAGCCGATTCACATCCACAGCTCGGGCCTGCACCACATGCAGGACCACAAGCCGATTCGCAACCGCAGCTCGGGCCTACGCCACACGCCGGGCCACATGCCGATTCGCAACCACAGCTCGGACCTGCACCGCAGCCCGTGTCGCAGCAGGTGCTGTCGCAGCCCGCGCCCCGAAGACCAAGCATGTGGTCCAACAGGCCGGCGAAGCTAGGGGTACAAAGGCTAGCGCCGAGTACCAACGATCCAACAACAATGTTCCATTTCATCGAGTCACAACTCCTAAGCGATGAACCACTTCCCTGGCTCGGTTTGGCCTTTTCGGGGGTGCAGTTGGCCGAGACCGGTTTCGACGTACGAAGTCGCCGACGAAATCGCCCTCAAGCCGGAACGGCCACGAGCAGTTGCCGAGGTTTCCCGCGACCCTTTGCTCGACTTCGTTGTGCCGCTGACGGTCATCATGGCTCGCTGCGGGGCGAGCCTATGGGTGTCCGCACCTCCGAAGTTACGGCTTTATTCCGTAGTCACCTTGCCAGGCACCGGACGAGCCGTCCCTGGGCTCACTGGGTAATCCGATGCTTTTCCCAAAGCCTCTTTCAACCGTCTGTTTACACCGTGGAGGCCTTGGGTAGATGAGGGTATCGGCCAAGTTTCGAGAAACGCTTGAGGCACGAAAACCATTTTTGCCGCTCGGTCCGCCTTGCCGGCGCGTGTCAAAATTTGCGGCCCAGGCAAGCCTTTTCGACTGCCTAAAATCCGCCGCCACACCGCGATGGCACATTCGCTAAAAACCCACGTCACAGCTTACCTAGCCCGCAGCCCGACCGGCAGCCCCGCGAGCCTGCAAGCGCCGAAAATAGTTTCTCGATCAACCGAGATTTTTGATCGCGCCGCCTCGTGCGTCCCTCCGCAGGTAGGATAGTAGCTCCCTCATCGGCGCCGGGCATGGTAACAATGACTGCACATGGCCCTCAGTGCAGTGGCGCCAGTGCGCAAAAGCCACTCGAGCGGCGGCCGCTAGCGATCGCCGCTCTCCCAACAGGTTCCAGGACGAGGTGCGAAACGATGAACAATTCGATATCACCAGTCGACGAGACTCGGCCACCGCGGTTCACGGCCACGGCTCCCGTCGAGGTCGTTCGCTACGCCGACATCCCCGGCACGCCCTGCCCTTGCGGTTCGGCCAAACGAGGGCTGATGGACTCGACCAGCGTCCCGTACTCGCTGCACCTGACGACCATCGCCGAGACCGCCCGCGTCCACTACCACCGCCGCATCACTGAAACGTATTTGGTGCTCGAGTGCGAAGCGGGCAGTTACCTGGAAGTCGATGGCCGCCAAATTCCGCTCGAGCCCGAGATGGCCATCGTGATCCCCCCCGGCACACGCCATCGGGCGGTCGGTAAAATAAAGGTCGCCATCGTCGCTTGGCCAAAATTCGACCCGGCCGACGAATGGTTCGACGATTAAGCACGTCGTTTGCTCGGCAGTGTGTTTGATAGCCGCGCGTCGAGTTCTCGCGGCCGCGCTTGGCCGCGTGTAGCGAGCGAGCGACGACAGCAAGACTGAAATGTTGGAAGGAAAGGACCACCGGTGAACGCACCACAACCCCAAAGCCCGCGCGTGCTGGATGTCGGCAACTGCGGACACGATCACGGTCAGATCAGCCATATGCTCCGGCGAGACTTCGGCGCCCTGTGCGTGGCGGTCGATACGGCCGAACAGACGCTCGAGCGTCTCTCCAGCGAGCGCTTTGATCTGGTGCTGATCAATCGCAAGCTGGACCACGACTACAGCGACGGCATCGAGATCGTCAAACGCATCAAACAGACGCCCGAACTGGCCGACCTGCCGGTGATGCTGGTGACCAATTACCCCGAGCATCAGGAGGAGGCCGTGGCGGCGGGTGCCTTGCCCGGCTTTGGCAAGCAACAACTCCAGTCGCCGGTGACGCGTCAACGCTTGGCGGACGTCTTTCAGCGCAGCCAATCCCGCGCCGCGGCAGACTCGCCACGTCCGGCGGGCGATGCGACCGCGTCGATGCCGACCAGCCCAGCTGCTTCGACGAGGCACGCGGCACAGTGATGGAGCGTTTCGCATGGCTCCTGCCAGCCCTGGCCATCGTGGCCGGCTTTGCCATGGCGGTCCAGCCGGCGGCCAACGGCACGCTCGCCCAGCGCTGCGAACATCCGCTGCAAGCATCGATCATCAGTTTCGGTACCGGTTTGATTGCCTTGTGCATCGTCGCCAGCGTTCTCCGCGTCGGCTGGCCCGTGCCCAGCAAGTTCGTCGGGCTGGCTCCTTGGGCTTGGACTGGCGGGCTGATGGGAACGTACATGGTCACCGTTTCGCTGCTGGTCGCACCGCGGTTGGGAGCGGCCAACTGGATCGCCCTTGTGGTCGCCGGCCAACTGGGCCTATCGTTGGCCCTCGATCACTTCGGCTGGCTGGGCTTTGCCCCGGAGCCTCTGACCTGGCCGCGCTTTGTCGGCGCCTGCTGCCTGGCGGCAGGGGTCTTTTTGGTTTTGCGCGGATAGTGGTCGCCAGTTTTAACCCTGGTCCCGAGCTTTGACTTAGTCGCCAGCTTTCACGGCGCAGTCGAGAGCAAGTGCAGGAGTGGTGCGAGGTGCAGATGAGCGGCGGAGTGAATGGCTGTTTGAAAGGCAAAGTTGCCGTCGTGACCGGCGCGGCCCGCGGCATCGGCGCCGCCACGGCGATTGCCCTGGCCGAAGCCGGCGCGAGCGTGGTGGCCAACGACATCCTCCCACCGGACGAAACGGTATCCAAGATTCTCGCGGCTGGCGGTCAAGCCTCGGCGGCCATCGCCGACGTTACCGATCAGGTAGCCGTCGAGGCCATGGTGGCCGCAGCAGTCGACCGGCATGGCCACATCGACATCGCCGTCTCCAATGCCGCCTACAGCGATCGCGAACTGTTCTATCGCGCGGACATGGCTGGATTCCGCCGCACGATCGACGTCTGCATGTGGGGGCCTTTCTACTTGCTGCGAGCCGCCTCGACGGCGATGATTGCCGCTGGACAGGGAGGCGCGATGGTTTGCGTCAGCTCGCCACACGCATATAAAGCAATCCCAGGGGCGACAGCCTATAACATGGCCAAGGCGGCGGTCGATCAGTTGGCCCGCACCGCGGCTTGCGAACTGGCCGAGCACCGCATTCGAGTCAACATCATTCATCCCGGCTGGACCGATACACCGGGCGAGCGCAAATTCTTCTTCGAAGATGAACTTTCCCAGCGCGGCTCGGCCCTGCCCTGGGGACGCCTGGCGCGTCCGGATGAGATCGCGCGCGGCGTCGTCTTCCTGTGCGATCCGGCCAGCGAGTATATCAATGGCACGACTCTGTCGATCGACGGCGGAGCACTCTTGCCGCACGAACAGATGTTCCGCACTCGCCAGCGGCCCAATTGAACTACCACCTGCGAAAAAGGAGTTTGTCCCGATGAATATGGAAACCGAAGCCCCGTCCTGGCGTCCGATCCCCGCGCGACAGCGCCGCTTGCTGGGCGTCATGATGGAGAAAGCCAAGACGACTCCCGACGCCTACCCGCTGTCGCTGGCGTCGCTGGTGGCCGGAGCCAATCAGAAATCCAATCGTTACCCGCTGATGAATCTCACGCCCGAACAGGTCGAGGACGAATTGAGCGTCCTGCGACGCATCGGGGCGGCCGCCGAAGTCCAGGGCAGCGGCCGCGTGCCGCGCTACCGCCATTACGGCCATGCGTGGCTGGGGGTCAAAGGCGCCGAGGCCGCGGTGATGATCGAATTGCTGCTGCGCGGGCAACAGACCGCAGGCGACTTGCGAACGCGGGCCAGCCGCTTTGAACCGATCGCCGATCTCGGAACGCTCAACACAATCCTGCAGTCGCTGATCGAGCGCAAGCTGGTCATCGCCTTGACGCCGCCCGGTCGCGGGCAAATCTTTACTCACAACCTCTACCTGCCGGAAGAACTCGAATCGCTCAGGAACAAAGTTTCCGCCGGCGAGTCGGCCGATACGGAAGCCGACGGCGGCGATGCGGGCCAGGCGCCGCAGCGGGCCGGCCAATCGGCGCCACGGTCTGCAAGCTTGGCAGGGTCCGCAGGTTCGGCAAGCTCGGCCGAACTCGAGTCGCTGCGCACGCAAGTTGCAGACTTGACCGTTGAGGTGGCCGAGCTGCGGCAGTCGCTCGAACAGTTCCAACAGCGGCTGGAGGAACTGGAACCGTCGCTCGGCAGCCAGCCGCCGGTCGAATAATTAAAAGCCCGGCTTCTAAAGCTTCTGGTTTCTGAACTCCTTTAGCACTTACCCCCTTTGGCTTTACCGAGCGATGTTTAACCGGCTCAAGGCGCTGACGCTGCTGTCCGAATGCACGGGCGACGATATTTGGTCGCTCGAGCATTGCCGTTTGCGCGGGGTGCCCGAGGCGTGGATCGAGGAGCTGGCCGACTGTTTCGAATCGGGCTTTCGTTCCGACAGCCAAACGATTTACGTCGAGCGCCGGGTCGTCAACCAGTACCAGGGGATTCGCGACGTCGATCTGGCGATGAAGCTCGGAGAGTACTTGGGCGTGCCGGTGGCAGACCTGGAGGCGGTCTCGGCCAATCGGGCTCGTCTGGTCAGCGCCATCCGCGAGGCGGTCTTAGAGGACTGAGCCAGCCGGGGCGTTGGGCGCGCCGCGAGCGTGAATTCGCTGCTCGGCCGAGTGGATCGGCTTGACAATTTTGGCTTGAGCCCATAACCTGCGGAGCTTCGCTCGTTTGCCAGGGAGTCCTGGTGAGCCACAAGCCACAGCAGACGTTATCGAGTGTTTGAGGGTTTTCGCCATGGCCGTTCCAAAGCGACGCCATTCCAATTCACGCACCGGTCGCCGCCGGTCGCACCATCACAAGAAGCCCAAGCAGGCGGGATTCTGCCCTCAGTGCAGCACCTCCGTGCCGACGCACGCCGTTTGCCCCAAGTGTGGCTATTACATGGGTCGCAACGTCGTCGAGATGAGCGACGAAGGCTAACCGATCTTGGCCTCCACCGCACTTTTGTTCCCCGGCCAGGGCGCGCAGTTTGTCGGAATGGGCCAAGGTCTATTGGCCAAGAGCCCCACGGCGCAGAAGATTTACGACGAGGCCCGGGAAATCCTGGGCTTTGATCTTCTCCAGCTCTGCCTGTCCGGCCCGGCCGAGCAGCTCAACCGCACCGAGTTTTCGCAGCCGGCTCTTTTCGTGCACAGCCTGGCGGCCCTCGAACACCTGCTCGCGGAGCGTCCTCAGGTGTGGGATTCGGTCGGAGCAGTCGCCGGTTTGAGCCTCGGTGAGTTCACGGCGATTACGGCTGCCGGCGGACTGAGCTTTGCCGACGGCCTGCGGCTGGTCCAAACCCGCGCTCTCGCGATGCAAGCGGCCGCCGATCAAGTCTCCAGCGGCATGTCCAGCATCATTGGCCTGGACGCCGAAGCCCTGCAGAAAGTCTGCCGGGAGGCCACCCAAGAGCCTGAATTCGTCGAAGTGGCCAATTTGCTCTGCCCGGGCAACATTGCCATCTCCGGGCACGTGGCGGCCCTCGAGCGAGCCGAGACGGCTGCCGTGGCCGCAGGCGCGATGAAAGCGGTTCGCCTGGCCGTCGCCGGCGCCTTCCACACGGCGCTGATGCAGCCGGCGGTCGGTCGCTTGACCGAGGCCTTGGCCCGAGCCGAATTTCGACCGACGCGCGTCCCCGTGTTTTCCAACGTCGATGCCGCGCCGCACACCCAGCCCGACGAACTCCGCAGCCTACTTGGCCGGCAGATCGTCTCGCCCGTCCTGTGGGAAGAGTCGCTCCGAAAAATGCTCGGCGCAGGCTTCAACGCCTTCATTGAAATCGGAGCCGGCAAGGTTCTGGCCGGCACGCTCAAACGCATCGAGCGCAAGACGGCCTGCGAATCGCTCGGCGATTGAGCCCCTAGAAAAACCTCGTCTTTCGAAGCACCCCACGGAAAGGTCCAATATGAGCGAACTCGGATTGACGGTAAACCTCCAAGGGCAAGTTGCCATGGTCACGGGCGCCTCGCAGGGACTGGGCAAGACCTGTGCCCTGCGGCTGGCCGAAAATGGCGCCACCGTCATCTGCGTCGCTCGCAGCGCGGAAAAACTCGCCGCCACGATC
>JBQCJB010000105.1:0-4815 GCA_051953155.1 Aureliella sp.
TGGTCAATCTCCAGGTCAAGGATGAAGAGGGCGACAGCAGCGGCGGCAAGCCGGCCGGGTTCAAGAAGCGCGACGAGCTGTACGAAGCGGCGGTCGACGTGGTCGTACGCGAAGGTCGCGGCAGCGTCTCGTTGCTGCAGCGAGCCCTGGGCATCGGCTACGGCCGCGGGGCACGCTTGATCGACTTCATGGCCGAGGACGGCATCGTCGGCCAGTACAACGGCTCGCAGGCCCGCGAGGTGGTCATCTCGCTGGCTCAGTGGGAAGCGATGAAGGGAGGCGGCTCGCCCAGCGACGCTCAGGAGACGCGCAGCGCCGCCGACGGCAGCGAACCGGCGCGGCGCAACCGCATCCGCCGCGACGACAGCTGGGATAGCGATGCTGAAAGCGATTCGCCGCCGCCCAAGCCGCCCAAACTCGACGTCGTCCGCGACGAATCCGATTGGGATAGAGAGGATGACGACGACCAGCCCTACGATCACTTCGACGAGGAAGAAGAGTTCGAGGACGAACTGGCCGATGGCAATGCGGATGGCGATGACTACGACGAGGGCGACAACTGATTGAAGCGGCGACCGGGCCGACGGCTCTTCGCCACGTCCCACATCGTTTGGAGTACATTGGTTCCCAACCGGCGAAGAAAAGCGGCTGGTGTGTCGAACCCGAACTCGGTAGCGATGGAAGGATTGTAGTAATTGCTTCGGCTGCGTTTGCTCTCCGCGTTAATCATCATCAGTTGTTCGCTGGGATTCGTTGCGCTGGACGCGTGGGTTCCGATCGCCGGCATTTACGGTGTATGGATGACGCTGCTGGCAGTTTATTTGACGTTCGGGAGTGCCGTCGAATGCAGCCACATGCTCAAGCAACGCCCGGGTGGCTTCGACGCGGCGCCGGCGCTGGTCGGGTGCGGAGGGATCATCCTCGCATCGATGGTACCGATGCTCTGGCCACTTTCGGGCCAGCCCTATCCGCCCGATTGTCCGCTGGGACCCTTGGGTTGGCCGCTCGCCGCAGCGCTGGTCGCTCTGGTCGGTTGCTTTGTGTGGATGATGCCGCGATATGCACCGGCCGGAGGGACGCTCGAACGGGCGACGCTCGCCGGCTGGGTCGCCGTTTACTTTGGAATCGGATTCGCCTTCTGGGTCGCGCTGCGGCAAACGCGTCCCGCTGGACTGGTCGAGCCGGAAGGCCCGGTCAGCCCAGTGGGCCCGGTCAGCCCGGTGGCTTGGGGACTGACGCTGGTCGTCGGCATGATCGTGGTCACCAAATTCACCGATGCCGGGGCCTACTTCAGCGGCCGTGCGCTGGGCAAGCGCAAGCTCTGTCCGGCCGTCAGCCCAGGCAAGACGATCGAGGGGCTGATCGGCGGAATGATCGTAGGTGTCTTGGTCAGCTTTCTATACTTTCGCGTGTTTGCAATTTGGCTCTACGGCGAGCATTGGACGAACCGAGATTGGTTCGGGCCGGTCCTGCTGGGCGTCGCCTTGACGCTAGCCGGTTTGGCGGGGGATCTGTTGGAGTCGATCGTCAAGCGCGAAACGCAGTGCAAAGACAGCTCGCACTTCCTGCCCGGGCTGGGCGGATTGTGGGACGTGACCGACTCGCTGCTGCCGGCGGGAGTCGTGGCCTACTTGATTGTGGCGGCGGACTTATTGTGAGACCGCGCGTAGAATACACCAGGAGCCCGTGTGCCTTGCCCAGCCATCCCAGACTGCGCTCGGCCCGGCTGGCTCTCGGTCGCTGAGTGCGACCGGACGCTTCCGAAGCAATTGGATTAACCAGAGGATGTCCGAAGCCAATCTCACGCTCGCCGATCCGGCCGTCGTCATGTGCCTGTTCGGTCCCCAGGATCAATATCTGCGGATGGTCCGCAATCGCTACGGCGTGGCCATCACCCATCGCGACGGCAAGGTCCGGATCGTCGGCGAAGAGGAGGCGGTGCGTCTGGCGACGGCGGCCCTCGAATCGCTCCGCGAACGCGCCGCCAAACGGGGCCAACTGAGTCTGGCCGAAGTCGAGGACGTCATCGGCGTCAGCCCCTCAGGCGACCTGAGCGTCGGCGGCAATGTCGAGGTCGACCTCTCGCACCAACACCGCAAAATCAAACCCCGGACCGCCGGCCAGGCCGCCTACGTTTCAAATATCCGCAGCCACGATTTGACCTTTTGCCGCGGGCCAGCCGGCTGCGGCAAGACGTATCTGGCCGTCGCTTTGGCAGTCGAAGCGCTAAAAACGCGCGCGGCCCGAAAAATTGTGCTGGTCCGACCGGCAGTCGAAGCTGGCGAAAGCCTCGGTTTTTTGCCGGGGGATTTGCAGGCTAAACTCAACCCCTACCTTCGGCCGCTGCTCGACGCGCTGAACGAAATGCTCGACTTCGATCAGGTCAAATACCTGATGGAACACGACGTAATTGAGGTGATTCCCCTGGCCTACATGCGCGGTCGGACGCTCAACGAAGCCTTCATCATTCTCGACGAAGCTCAGAACACGACATCGGCCCAGATGAAAATGTTTTTGACCCGAATGGGGGAAGGCTCCAAGATCGTGGTATCAGGTGATATCACGCAGGTCGATCTGCCGGGGGGAGTTCTCAGCGGCATGCGCGATGCATGGCGTAGGCTTCAGGGTCTGGAGGGTGTATCCTTTGTCACTTTGACACAGCAAGACATCGTCCGGCACCGACTCGTGCAGCAGATCGTCAATCGCTACGATAGTCACGAGGACAGCGGTTCGCATGGCGAATAGTGTCCCCGGACATCCTCACAGGAGAACAGCGAGTTAGACTCGCGAACTTAGCCGCATGGCCACCAACCCGTCGAGGCGCACCCGCAGTGAGCGCGTTGCATCGCTGCAGCTGGAACCTTCTTCACGGAAGCTTTGGCTGCAAGGCCTCTACTCTCCTCATTCCCTGATGCGGTTCGGGATCGCCCTGGTGGCGATGCTCGCTCTGCTGGTGATCCTCAAAGGCTGGAACCCACCGTTTGCATACCGGGAGGGGTACGTTCCGTCGCGCGCGATCATGTCGCGCGTCGCCTTCGAAGTGGCCGATGCCGAAAAGACCGATTTGCTGCGGAGCCAGATCCGCCGCGAAGTGCTCTGTTTTTACGAAAACAACCCCGAGCCACTCGTACAGCTCAGCAGCGCGATCATTGGACGCATCTCGCAGCTGCTGGGAGACCAGTCGATCGAGGATCTGGATAGCGAACAGCGGGCGGCCCTCGAATCGCTGCTGCCTGGCAAGGATGGCGAACTGGAGCTGACGCGCGAGCAAGCCTTGCTGGCCGTCCGCAGTCTGCTGACCCCACCGGGGCAAAAAGAAAAACTGGCGCTGGCCATGCGCATGGTTCTTGAACCCGTCATGGAGCATGGCATCCTCAAGTCGCTCAGCCACGACATCGACGAGGGCAACCAGCGGTTGATCCACGTCTTCTCGACTGGCCAGTCGCAGCAGCCGGTGGCCATGGATGTGGCCCGCGTGCGCATGGCTGAAGTTTCAGCCGAGCTGCCCCAGCAGGTCATCGAGGGTTTCCAGCAGGTGTTTGGTAAACCCGAGGCGATCACCGTAGCCAAGATGGTCAACGCCTACCTGATCCCCAACCTACCGGCCACGCTCACCTATCGCCAGGATCTGAGCGAGGAGGCGCGGCTCAAGGCTGAGGAATCGATCAAGCCGGCGATGATCAGCTATTTTCCGTCGATCAGCGTGCTGGCCCGAGCCGGTCATCCGCTGTCGCTCGAGACCGATGTGCCGCTGCTGCGCACCGAGCATGAAAGCTGGATCGCGCACCTCAGTTGGTCGGAAACGTTTCTGCGAGCGGTCTCGTTCTTGGGCATGGTGGCCGCGCTGTTCCTGCTGTGCGGCATCTACATCTATTACCAGATCGATCACAGCTTCATCGTCGACTTCCGCAAACTTTGCAGTCTGCTCGGCCTGGTGCTGGTCACGGCCCAGCTGTCCTTTTGGATGGCCAGTGATCCATGGCGGGCCGAGATCGCGGCTCTGGTGTTGTGCGCCATCACCGCGACGATCGCGTATGGCCGCCAGATCGCGCTGCTGATTACGACCTGCCTTTCGCTGGCCGTGACCTTGTCGCTGGGGATGAACCTGGGCGAGTTCGTCGTACTGGCCAGCGGCACATGCTCGGCCGTGCTCCTGTTGGGCCGCGTCCGCTCGCGCACCAAGCTGATTTATGTCGGCTTGGCCACTGGCACGATCGTCGCCCTGACGCACCTCGGCGTCGACATCATGCTCGGCCAGGTCGATAGCGCGGTGGTACCCACCCTGACCAACTTGACGAAGGGTCGGCCGCTGAACTGGCAGGGCTTGCTGGGCCAGTTGTCGCTCGAATCGAGTCGCGTGGGTCTGTATACGTTCATGGCGTGCGCCCTGATGACCAGCGCACTGCCGTTTGTCGAATGGTTCTTCGGAGTGCAAACCGACTCCAGTTTGCTGGAACTGGGCGATGCCAGCCATCCGCTGCTGCGGCAGTTGGCCCAGCGCGCCCCGGGCACCTACAACCACTCGATCAACGTGGCTGCGATTGCCGAAGCGGCGGCCGACTCCATCGGAGCTCATGGATTGCTGACGCGCGTGGGAGCTTACTTCCACGACATCGGCAAAATTTTCAAACCGAACTATTTCGTCGAGAACCAAGGGCAAGGCGGCAACCGCCACGAATCGCTGCAACCGGCGATGAGCACGCTGGTCATCATCGCCCACGTCAAGGACGGGGCCGACTTGGCGCGGCAGCACAAACTGCCCAAGCCGATCATCGACTTTATCGAACAGCATCACGGCACGACTCTGGTCGAGTA
>JBQCJB010000106.1:0-3798 GCA_051953155.1 Aureliella sp.
CCCCTGGTGCGTCTTTGTCGGCAGTGCCATTGCGGCTACGGCTGCGTGCCTGATGACCGTTTGGATGCCCCACGACATTGGCTTCCCGCTGCTGTTTTGGATGGGTGCCGGAAGCGCTCAATTTACGTTTCAACCTTTACCGTATCACCGATGAGGCCCGTCGCGTGGTTCTGACCTTCAAGGAGTGGACGCGTGTCAATTTGGTCACCCGTCGAAGAGATCCAACAAACCAATTGGCTTGCCAACTCGGATACTCAGATCGAGACCGGCCGCGACCAGACTTTGGCAGGCGCCGAGCAGGAACATCGACAAGGCCATCCACTGGCGGTTGCTTTGCGAGTCTCGCCGCTGACGACTGCTCTGCTGACCAGGCGCCAGATCTGGCACGATTTTAAGTCGGGCTTTCCGCTGCTGGTCGTCGATTTGCTTGCGACCTTGCTGGCGCTGTCGGCTGCCAACAGTGCCGCGATCATCCTCGGCGGCGCGCCGATGATTCCTGCGTCGGCCGCTGCGGCTTTCATGGCTTGGACTCTGTTGGTCCAACACATCCACGGACTGTATCCGGCGTGCGGCCTGCCGCATACGCTCGAGTTTCGGCGCAGCCTGCGCACCTGCCTGATCGTGACCTCGGGATTGGCGGTAGGCCTGCTCTTCGGCGGATCGGCCAGTCTTTCGACCTGGCTGGCATTTGCCACGCTGACAGGGATTCTGTCGATCTTGCTGCCTGGCCTGCGCTCGATCGCTCGCAGCCTTCTGTGTGGCTTGGATTGGTGGTCC
This sequence comes from Aureliella sp., assembly GCA_051953155.1. GTDB lineage: Bacteria > Planctomycetota > Planctomycetia > Pirellulales > Pirellulaceae > Aureliella. Next base: position 778 of record JBQCJB010000106.1, read on the forward strand.
CAGCCGGTGGTCATCATTGGCAGCAGCCAGGCGGCCGAGGATCTGTATGCCCGGCTGAATCGCTCTCGCCAAGAGGGAGTACGGCCGCTGGGCATACTCTTCGATCCCGCGCAGAGCCACGACGTGCCGGCCTCCAAGGGGCGGTACTACATCGGACCGCTCACTGACTTGGAAACCATATTGACTTCGACCGGCACTTGCCGCGTGGCGGTGGCCGACAAGAGCGTCTCTTCGGGTGTCGACTTTCACATCTATCACGGCATCCCGCATGTGACCTTTGCGACGGACTTGCGAGTCCATCCGACCGAGAAAACGCGGCTGAGCGAGCGTGCGGGCAACATCGACGTCCACTGCTTCAATACGCTGACCAGCCCTTGTGCACTGACGGCCAAGCGCATGCTGGACATCAGCCTGATCCTGCTGTGCGCGCCTTTGCTGATTCCCATCTTCGCCGTATTGGCGTTGATGGTCCGGTTCGGTTCCCGGGGTCCGATCTTCTATGCGCAGTCGCGCCTGGGCTACGGCGGCAAACCCTTTCGAGCCTGGAAATTCCGCAGCATGGTCGAGAACGCCGACGCCGTCTTGGCGCGCTATCTGGAAAAGCATCCCGAGCTGCGGGCCGAATGGGATCGCGATCACAAGCTCAAGAACGACCCGCGGATCACTCGCATCGGCAAGTTCCTTCGCAAGACCAGCCTCGACGAGCTGCCCCAGATTTGGAATGTGCTCCGCGGCGAAATGAGCCTCGTCGGTCCGCGTCCGATCGTCAATGACGAGATTCCGAAGTACGGTGAAGTTTACGAGCTGTACACGCTCGTCCGCCCCGGCATTACCGGCCTGTGGCAGGTTTCCGGGCGGAACAACACCAGCTACGAAGAGCGACTGGCGTACGACCGCTATTACGTGCTCAACTGGTCCTGCATGCTGGACGTTTATATTCTGTATCGGACGGCCAAAACCGCCTTGCTACAAGAAGGCGCTTACTAACAGCGACCGTCGCTCGACGTTTGAGCTTTCACCGCTTATTTGCACCGCGCTACGCAACGAGAAACAGACTGCCAATGAAAATAGCCATCTTTGGTTTGGGTTATGTTGGGCTGACGGGCGCCGCCTGCCTGCTGAAAGGCGGCCACTCCATTTTGGGCATCGATGCCAGCGACAAAAAAATCGCCACGCTGCTGGAAGGCAAGTGCCCGATCTACGAACCGGGCGTTGCCGATTTGCTGGCCGAAGGTCGCGCCCAAAATCGCTTTCGAGTCTCGGACCGCATCCCGGAAGAGTTTTCCGACGTCGAAGTAGCGTTCGTGTGCGTCGGCACGCCCAGCTCGGCCACGGGTTCGCACAACATGAACTACATCGCCGAGGTCACGCGGCAAATCGCCGAAGCGTGCACGGCCAGTGAAGCGGCGCCTCTGACCGTTTGCTACCGCAGCACGGTCGTGCCGGGCACGATGGAAAGACTGGTCGCGCCGATCTTCTCCGCTTTCGGCAAGGAGCGCTGCGTCGACATCGTCTACAACCCGGAATTCATGCGCGAGTCAACGGCCATCGCCGACTACTTTGAACCCTCACGGATCGTCGTCGGCACCAGCGACGGCAGCGCCAACGCAGCCCTGCAGACGCTGTACAAGGACATTCAGGCTCCTTACTTCAATGTCCACTACAAGGAAGCCGAAGTCATCAAACTGCTCGATAATACGTTTCATGCGCTCAAGACAGCCTTCGGAAACGAGATGGGGCGGCTGTGCGCGGCCTCAGGTATCGATGTCCAAGCGGTCCATGAGATCTTCGTCGCCGATACCAAGCTGAATATCTCCAAGCGTTACCTGCGGCCCGGGGCGGCCTTCGGCGGTTCCTGCCTACCGAAAGATGTGCGAGCCTTCTCCAGCCTGGCCACGCGCTGCCATGTGCAGACGCCGATCGTCGACGCGATCCTGCGAAGCAACGACGCGCACAAATCGTATTGCTTCACCAAGGTCACGCAAGGTCTTCAGCCCGGCGCCAAACTGCTGGTCAATGGTCTCTCGTTCAAAAAGAACACGGACGATCTGCGTGAAAGCCCGTTTGTCGATTTGGTCGAACATCTGATCGAAGCGGGCTATGACGTGATGGTGCACGATCCCAACGTCACGGTTGGCACGTTGATCGGCCAGAACTTGACCTTTGCGTTCCAATCCTTGCCCGATCTCAAACGCATCTTGCTCGACCTGCCGGCAGTGGAAAGCATGTCTTTCGATCGCCTGGTCGACGTGCGCGGAGATGTCGACCCCAAGCTCGCCGCCCGCTGCAAGAGCTGCGTCAGTATCGCTCAGTGGCAATAAACTCGGGACAGACCTAGATAATGAAAACGATTCTGACCGAGCTGCGAAGCAGTCGAGACCAGCGGCAGGCCGGCGATAACGATAGCGCCTTACCCTCGGTAATGGATGTCGAGCCGGCACCGCGTCCCTTGCGGATCGCACTGATCTATTCGCGCATCCCCTTTCCGCTGATGCGCGGCGACCAGTTGACCGTAGCGAACCTCATCTCGTTCTTGAGCGCCCGCGGACACAGCGTCGACTTCTATTCGCTCAATTGCGGCGGTCAGATGTCATCGCAACAGTCGGAGTGGCTCGCGGAGAACTGCCGCTCCGTTCGGCTGTACGACCAGAAGCGCTGGGACAATCTGCGAGGTATCGCATTGGGGCTATCGAGACGCTGGCCAGCCCAAGTCGGCTACTTTTCCAACCGCTCGCTGAAACGTGAGGTTTCGCAGGCGATCCTCCGCGGCGAGTACGACATCGTTTACACCTACTACATCCGCTCGGCGCAGGCCGTGCCGGAAATCTTTTCGCCAAATCGCGCGACGGTCGTCGGCGGCCGCCGCTGCGCAGCCTTTCTGGCGATGCAGTTGTCGCAATATCTGAACGTCGGCCGCATGGCCAACCGCGAACGCTCTTTCCTCCGCCGCCAGGTCTACAAGCTCGAACAAAAATTGCTCGGCCGCTACGAAGGCCGCATTTGGCAGAAGTTCACTAAGAC
>JBQCJB010000107.1:0-2126 GCA_051953155.1 Aureliella sp.
AGCTTGCCTTCGATGCCATGCTCGGGACTGAACAGGGCCACCAATTGAACCTCAGGCGCCGAGGCCAACAGGCTGAGCGTCGAACGCCCCTGGCGATCGATACCTGTTTGATTGGTCACCAGAGCCACCCGCTTGCCAGCCAGGTCGCGGAAATTGCGAGCGGCCAACACGTCGATGCCGGTCAGCACCTCGGGCTGTGGAGCCGGTCGCGAAGCGTTTTCGGAGCGATCGCGCCGCGCCTCGGAAGGCTCGGTCGCAGCCGCCGCCTCGGCCCCTTCGAGCGTATCGACCGCCAGCGTCGCGATCTTGCCTGCCAGTCGGTTGACGTTGCCTTTGCCGTCCGGATGAAGGCGATTGCTCAAGAAGACGAAGAACAGGTTCTTGTCTGGATCGATCCACAGCACCGTCCCGGTAAAGCCGCCGTGACCGAAGGCGCTGGCCGACAGTCGCGTCCCGCCGTTGTAGCTGTAAGGGCTGTGATGGTCCCAACCGCGCGTTCGCGACAGCGGTCCGAAGTCGGGCCGCGTCTCGATCAACCGGGGACGCGTCATTGTCCAAATCGTTTCGGGCCGCAACAGAGTCTCGCCGGCTTGCGTGCGACCGTTGGCCAACATCATCTGGGCGTAGATTGCGATGTCGTCGAGCGTGGAAAACAGTCCGGCATGGCCGGCCACGCCGTCGAGCAGAGCGGCGCGGGGATCATGGACCTGGCCGCGGAGCATCTCACCGTCGCGCTTCTCCGTCGGCGCGATCCGCGGCACCAAATCGGCAGAGGGCACATAGCCCGAATCGCGCATGCCCAATGGCCGGAAAAGTCGCTCGCTGGAAAAGTCCTTCAGGCTCTGACCGCTAACCTCTTCGACGATTTTTCCCAACAGCAGAAAGCCGACATCGCTGTAGACGAACTTCGTCCCTGGGGTGGATTTGATCTCGGAACGCATCAGCCGCTGCCAGGCTTGCTCGGCTCCTGATTGATAATCGGATAAAGCGTTGTCGGGGATCAGGCCAGCGGTGTGCGTCATGAGATGCCATACGCGAACGTCGTCCCTCCCCTGCCCTGTGAATTCCGGCAGGATCTCGACGACCCGGGCATTCAGATCCAAGCGGCCATCCTGGGCCAGCAGCATCGCGCTGGTGGCCGTGGCCACCGGTTTGGTGATCGACGCCATGTCGAACACGGTATCCAGGCTCATCGGCTCGTCGGGATCGACCGAGCGTTGCCCGTACGCTTCGCGGAGCAGCCACTGCCCGTCGTGCCACAGGCCGACGACGGCCCCGGGCAGATCGCCAGCCTCGATCGCCGATTCGACCAGGGCTCGCACCGGCTCGCGCAACCGCTCGGCCGGTTCGCTGGCGAATATAACGCAGGGACACCACGCGATTGCGGCAGCGAACCAAATGAGCCAACGCATAAGACAAGTACCTTCCGAGGCGGGCAGCGGGATTGCAAGACAAGTCAAACTCTGACGACAGGGTAAAGAGTAAGCCGAGCGAAATAATGTTTCAACCAACTGGATAGGAGCGTCGATAACCACGAGAGCCGGCGAACCTTCGTCGACGCGCCTCAACCCGAGCGCGTCAAGCAGTGAGCGGCCAGGCAGAGATTTCGCACCGTCGAAAATTTCGCACAGTCGAGCTCTGCCAGCAGGCGTCCCAACCTTTGACTGGAGTCGAAGAGGCGCTTGTGGCTCGCAACATGCTCCGAACGGTAGACGCGGCGGAAATAGAGTTAGGCCAGGAGTTCGGCCTGACTGGTACGCGCAGGGACGACGCTGAAAGAAAGCAATTTCGAAAAGCGCAGGTTGAATTATGATGTCCCTCGAGTGGTTCCATGCCATGCTCGGCGCGGTCTTCGTCGGCGTTTGGATCATCGTTGGCCAAATCGTCGCCACCGATAAACCCTAGCCAGTTCCCGCACACCGCCCCGCTCGCGCCAAAGTAGGACAGCCGTCTCGGCTGTCACTGCCTGTCGTTAGCCACGCCACCTTGCTTGCTCGTTGTTGCGCGAAGCTTGCCAGTAATGCCGCGACAGTCGGGACGACTGTCCTACGTGGGACAGCCGTCTCGGCTGTCACTGCCTGTTGTTAGCCACGCCACCTTGCTTGGTTGGCGCTGTTCGTCCTGCT
>JBQCJB010000108.1:0-5364 GCA_051953155.1 Aureliella sp.
ACTGCGAGATGCGAGTTTGGATTTCCGGGTCGCCCAGTTCCGCAAAGCGCTGGGCATTGAGCTGGTTGAGCGCGTCGAGCATCGTGCGTCGATCGGCCGAGGTGACGCCCGGCGGATTCTGAAGGTACAGCACTGGATCGCCCGCGCTCCGCAGGGCGACGCCGTTGAAACGCGTCGGCAAAAATCCGCTGCTCCACATGCGCGTGAACAGGGCCTGCGCGGGTGCTTTGGCCGACCAGGTTGGAGTCAGCACGACGAAGGCGGGTAGGTTCTGGCTCTCACTGCCCAGGCCATAGGCCAACCAACTGCCGAGGCTGGCCTTGCCAGGCACTTCGCTGCCGGTCATGACGAAGGTGCACGCCGGGTCGTGATTGATCGCGTTGGTGAACACGCTTTTGACCACGGCGATGTCGTCGACGTGCCGCGCCGTGTGCGGCAGCAGTTCACTGACCCAGCGTCCGCACTGGCCGTGCTGGGCAAAGCGATACTTGCTTGGCGCTACGGGCAACCGCTTTTGACCGCTGGTCATTGTCGTGATCCGCTGCCCCTGTCGGATCGAGTCGGGCAGGTCCTTATCGAACTGCTCGTTCAGGCCCGGCTTGTAGTCCCAAAGATCGATCTGGGAGGGACCGCCGTTCATGTGCAGGTAAATGACCGACTTGGCCTTGCCCTCGAAGTGCGGCAGGCCCGGCAGTGGCGGATGCACGCGAGCTTCGGTTGAGGCTTCGTTGGCCCGGCTGGTTCGGCCGCTGGCCAACGCGGCCAATCCGCTGGCTCCCAGAGCGATGCTGCCAAGCCGCAAACCCGTCTGGCCAAAAAACTGGCGGCGAGTTTGCAGGATTTCCAATTCGACTCGAGGGTCCATAGCGCGGAAACCAAATGAACGGAGGAAGGCGTCAGGGGGGCGGGCGGAACTTCTTTCAGTATATCCCGCCGGCCGGCGCCATAAAACCTCTTGGGTTCCCGCTCCGCTGCCGGCGGCAAATGCACGCAGCCCTGAAGACGCAGGTCTGCAGATGCAGTTCTGGGAGGGCAGACGCAGGCTTTGGCGCCCTTTGCTCAGTCGGCTGGGCCGGCCATTTCTTCCAGCAACTGCCGAACGAGATGGCGGAGCTTGGGTTCGACCTGCTTGCCGCATTGGACAACTTCGTCGTGGCTGGTGCCATGCACCGAGTCGGTGCAGGCGACGTTGGTGATGACCGATAGGGCCAGCACGCGCATTGCCAGGCGGCGCGCGGTTAAGACTTCGGGCACGGTGCTCATGCCGACCGCGTCCCCGCCCATCCAGCGGAACATGCGGTATTCGGCTCGCGTTTCGTAGGTCGGACCCAGCGTGGCCACGTAGGTTCCACGGTGCAGTCCGATTTCGTGCCGCAGCCCGATCCGCCGTGCGCGGTCGAGCAGTTCTTCGTCGTAGACTTCGCCGGCGCTGCGCATTTGGCCTGGTGCGGGCAAGCGCCGCGAACTGGCGTGCGGCTCGGGAGGCGGGCAGGCATGGTGGCGCGGCCACAGACAGTCGATGTGCTGGTCGACCAGCATCAGATCCCCGGGGCGATAACGCGGATTCAATCCCCCGGCTGCGTTGGTCACCAGCAGCACGCGAGCGCCCAGGGCATGCATGACTTCGACGGGGAAGCAGACACTTGCATGCGAGTGCCCTTCGTAACGATGGCAACGCCCCTGCATGACCACGACCGGCATGCCGGAGAGATAACCCAGCAGCAGTTGCCCAGCGTGGCCCACCGCGTGAGCTCGCTGGAAATGCGGAATGGCGTCATACGGGATGCTGGTTCGGTGCGTCAGGTCTTCGCCGAGGCCCCCCAAGCCGCTGCCGAGGATGATGCCAACCTGCGGTTGCAGCAAGCGCCGCTGGACGATGGCATCGACTGCGGCTCGTACGTTCAGCTCCGGCGCGTCGTGCGAGCTGGCAGAAGGTTTGCCCGATTTTTCTCCGCCGGTCGCTGGGACCGACGAGCCGAGCTTTGCACCGGAGGCGTGCTGACCCTTGGCGCCGACCTGGACGTTCATCGCGACTTGGCACCTGACTAGTTTTACGTGACGCGGTTACAGTATCGCCGTGTGCAAACGATGATTCTCATATTGCAGTATACCGGTCACCAGCGCGCGGAGCTTGGGTTCGGCAGCGTTGGCCGTCGCGATGATCTTCGAGACATCGGCCGGTTCGAGCGCGTCGGGCAGGCACAGATCGGTTACTACCGAAAAACCGACGACGCGCAGACCACTGTGCACGGCCACGATTACTTCCGGAACGGTCGACATGCCGACGACGTCCGCGCCGATGGCGCGCAGGAAGCGATACTCGGCGCGAGTCTCCAGGTTCGGTCCGGCCACGGCCACAAACACGCCTTTGTGCGCGGCAAAGTTATTCTGCCGCGCGATCTCGAGGGCTTTATCGACCAAGTGCTGTTCGTACGGTTCGCACATATCGGGGAACCGCGGACCGAGCCGATCGTCGTTGATGCCGATCAGCGGGTTGTCGCCCATCATGTTGATGTGGTCTTCGATGACCACGATATCGCCCAAGCGATGGTACGGATTCATTCCGCCAGCCGCATTGGAGACGATCAACATCTGGGCTCCCATGTGCTTCATCACCCGCACCGGCAGCGTGATCTTCTTGAGCGAGTAGCCCTCGTACATATGAAAACGGCCTTCCATGGCCATGACGGGCAATCCGCAAAGATTGCCACACACCAGCCGTCCACGGTGGCTGATCGCGGTCGATTTCGGAAAATGTGGGATCAGCTGATAGTCGATAGCGGCTTCGACTTCGATCTGCTCGACCAGTGGTCCCAAGCCGGTGCCGAGAATGATGCCTGCATGCGGATCGCGATTCCACTGACTGCGTATGAACTGGCAGGCATCGAGAACTTGATCGTACAGTTCGAGCATGGAGGGTGTCGACTTCGGGCGAGCAGAGATGCGGAATGCAGTTCGTGCTGATGAGCGTGGAGGGCATTAAACCAAGTTTCGCGCTACAGTTCAATAACTAGCCACGGCGAAACTTCGCCGAAACGCGCGCGGCCAGCGCGCCAGCAATCGAGATCACCTGCAAAACAGATCGCGAAAACTTTTTTCATCCGTTCGCGTAAACCTTCGCTCAGCCATAGACCAGTGGCTGCCGCGGCGGTTGCCCGCGCGAAGGTTTCAGCGTCAACACGCGCGCCGCCTGCAGAGCGGTTAGAGAAACATAGGCGGGATTCAAAAAGACATAGCGCTTCCATAGCCGCGTCGGTTCGCGCAGCAAACGATAGAACCATTCGAGCCCACGGTCTTGCATCCACTGCGGAGCTTGCGCCAACTGTCCAGCATGAAACGCGAAGGCCGCCCCCACGGCCAGGACGGGCATCGAGAGTTCCTCTTTGAACTCGTACGCCCACACCTCCTGCCGCGGACAGCCGATACCGACCATCGTGATCATCGCACCGCTGGCTTTGATCTCATCGATTAGCTCGCGCCGTTCCTGTTCGTTCAAGCGGCGGAAACGCGACGGCCGCGCGCCGGCAATACGCAGCTGCGGAAACCTGGCGACCAACCGCTGGCGCAGCGCGGCCAGCGTCGCTGCGTCGCTGCCGAAGAGAAAGATCGACAACTGCTCGTCGGCGGCCATCTGACAAACGTCCAGCATCAGATTCGGACCGTAGACGCGATCGGGCAGGCGCGTCCCGTACAGCAGGTTCATCGCCCACCGCACCGGTTGACCGTCCGGCACAACCAGTTCCAACTGGTTCAGTCGATAACAATGTTCGCGATCGAAAACGCCGGTCATCACACCGTGCACCGCCAAAGCGCTCGCCCCTAGCGGACGGCGGGCCTGAGCTGCCTGAACGATGCGCGCGACGGCGGCCTGATAATCCACGGCGTCGATGCCCACGCCCAGCAGGTTGACTTTGCCTCGATCGATCATGAATGCGTGCGAACTCTACTGGTTACTCGACGGAGGAGATCAACTGCTGTGGATCGGTAACGTCTGATGCGGTGGCATGTGCGTCGGGTTGCGGCAAGGTTTCGCGCCCGTCCAGTTCGGCAGCTGCTTCGCCCAAAGTGCGGACGCGATGATTGCTGGCCAACAACTGCAGGTAACCGGCCAGTCGCCGCCGCTTGACGCTGCCCGAGTCCCGCATGCCGGGAAAGAAGGTCAGCTCCGGCTCTTCATCGCCACCGAGAAAGTCTAGCGGATGGAGCAGCAGCGAAGGCTCGACGCGAAAGCGCCGGCATAGACCTAAGGCCCACGACAAATACATCCGCGCTAGTCCCGGCGATTTTTCAGCCAGGTAATGCAGGTAGGAAAAGTGGAACGGCGTTCGCGCGATCGGCATCACGGTCACTGGAATCATCCACAGTGGCGGCGATCCGAGCTGCAACCTGTAAGGGCGATTCTTCCCCAGGCCGGCGCGAAAGTTTCCAAAGAGTTTTTCGCGGCCGCGCCGCTGCTGACCGCTCAAGCCGGTCTTTAAAAAGAAATACGTGCGAGCCAGCGGACCGATGCAGCTGCTCAACTGCGACGCGCAGTAGCGGTATCCACGCTCGGCCAGCATCGCGTGCACCAGCGGCGAATCGCTGTAACCGGGGCCGCGAAAGCCGAGCGAATGACGGCCGCCCACCTCGGCTAGCAGTTCATCGGTCTTGTCGAGCTCGTAGGCGATCTGCTCGCGGTCGTACAAGTGCAGCCACGGTTCGTGATGGAATGAATGGTTGCCCAGATCGTGCCCAAGCTGGGCCAGCCCGGCTACCGCTTGCTTGTCGGACTGGCAGAGCAGGTCCTGGCCGACGACGAAGATCGTGGCGAATATCTGGGCATCGCCCAGCAATGAGGCAATATGCTCGCAGGCGGTCGGCAAATACGAGGGAAACTCTTTCCAGCTCGGGCGACCGGCTGTCTTCAAGTAGGACCACTTGTTGTCCAGATCCAACGACAGGTTCAGCGGCGGTTTGGGCTTGGGGGACGTAGCGGACTTCATCAGACTTGCTCCGGGGTGCTCATGCGCAAGTGGTGATTCGTTACGTCGACCAAAGCCACGGCCGACATGACGACAAAACAAAAGCCAAGCGCCATGCTCAGCCCAATCGGAATGGCATAGGACGTCGGTAGGTTCCAGTGGCCGAGAACCAGCGGTGCGCCGAGCGACACGCCAATCAAAACGACTGTCGCCGCTAGTCGCGCCGCGACACTGATCATGGCCTTGCCGCGGGCTCGCAGGTAACCGTCGATCGCTTGCAGCAATCCGCGGAACATGCCCGCGGGAATCAACAGCCACGCATAGACGACGGTCGGCGCAAAGCGCTCGCCGTAGAACAGGCGGACCAGCCACGGCAGTGCGGCGGCCAGCGCGAGGCCGGAAA
>JBQCJB010000109.1:0-6355 GCA_051953155.1 Aureliella sp.
CGCTTTGCGAAGGTCGAATCGATTCGCGATCCAAACTTTTTACCCGCTTCGGCGCGCTACTGGGATCTGCCCGGTTTGGTCAGCTGCGTTGCCGAGCAAGCCGAGATCATCGACGACGACAAATCCGACTTCGCCAAGCTAGAGCGGATCAGCCAGGCCCGCGCCGCCGCAGAGTGACGTGGCGGGCTGAGTGAGCAAAGCGTGGGGAGCGCGGAGCAGAGCAAAGCAGAGCAGGGTAACTCAGGCGTTCAGCTCGAGAGCAACTCTTCGATCGGCTGGCCGTCGACGATTTTGATTGGCCGCCGTTGGTCGGAGATGTTTTCTTTGGCCGGATCGACTCCGACCGCCGCAGAGACCGTGGCCAGCAGTTCGGGGACACTGACCGGGCGATCGACGACCTCTTTGCCGTCGTCGCTGGTCTTGCCGACGATCGCGCCGCCGGCGATGTGGCCTCCGGCCAGCACACAGCTCCAGGCGTCGGGAAAGTGATCGCGACCGCCGTTGGCGTTGATCTCCGGCGTGCGACCGAACTCGCCCAGCCAGGCGATCGTGGTCGATTCGAGCAGGCCGCGCTCCTTCAACTCGAGCATCAATTGGCTCCAACCGAGATCGAGCTGCTGGCTGAGAGTTTTCACGATGTTGAAGTTGTCGACATGCGAGTCCCAGCCCAACGGATTGTTGTTGCCACTGAGCGAGACTTCGACGACCGGCACCCCGTGCTCGATCAACCGCCGGGCCATCAAGCAACCTTGGCCGAAGGGGGAAGTGCCGTATGCCCGGCGAACGGCGTCGCTTTCTTGGCCGAGATCAAAGGCACCGGCCAAGCGGCTTTCGGCCAATTGCATCGCGCGTCGGTATACGGTGTCGTGGGTTGCCGCGGCGCCTGGCCGCTGCTGCGCGCCGTAATGGTCCTGCAACAGATTCCAATACGCCTTGCGGCGCGACAGCCGCTGGTCGTCCAGAGCTTGGGGAGGCAGCAGGTTGTCGACGCGGAGGTCCGCAGGCTGATCGGCGGGCCGGTCGGTCGCTGGAACGCTCGGCGCACCGTCAGGGCTCGGCGCTTGGCCACCTCCGACTGTCAGCGGTTCGCGCCCCGCGCCGAGGAACCCTGCGCTGAAGGCCGCAGGATTGATGAACGAGCTAGGCAGGATGCTGACATAGTCCGGAATATCGGCGGAGCGGGCGGAGAGCTCTTGAGACAGGGCGGCCGGTAGCGAAGGAACTTTAACCGGCGCCCCGGGACGATGGCCGGTGCGGACGAGAAACGTGCCGCGGCTATGATCTCCTTCCTTGGTTTGCATCGAGCGGACGAGGGCCAACTGGTCGGCCTGCTTGGCCAGGCGCGGCAGATGCTCGCTGAAACGCATGCCGGGAACGGAGGTCGCGGTTTCCTTGAACGAGCCGCCGTTGGCGTGTCCCGGTTTCAGATCGAAGGTGTCGAGTTGCGAAGGGCCGCCCGGCATCCACAGCACGATCAGGTGCCGCCGCTGGCCTTGGGAACGCATTTCTGCCGCCAGCCGGTCACCCCACGAGCCCGCCAGGCCCAGCGAAGCACCTAGCGTCAGGATCGATCGCAAGCTCTCCCGCCGTCGCATCCGCATGATGGCCTCCCCAAGCTTCGAAAAAAGCTTCGCCCGCCGACTCCGTTCCAGCGCTGTTGGTTATTCCAGCGCTCAGTATAGCCGACCGGTGGCCGCGGATTCCAATTGCGACGGACCTCAGAGGCCCGGGCGATTGAAGACCGTCTCCACGTTGTCGCGCAGGATCTGCCGCCCGAGCTGGAGAGCCCGCTCTTCGCCCCAGCCGTTGTCGCACACGAAGTGGTTGGCCAGCACCCGCGCCAGACAGCGCTTGAACATCTTGAATTTCGGCAGCGCGAATTCCAGCTTGTACATGTCGCTGTAGTAGCCGATTTGTTTGTTGCGTGGAATCGCTTCCAACCGCGCCTGCAGGTCGCGGGTGATGAAGCTGGGCGTGTTGCTGTACCACCAGTGCCCGTTGGTTACCACATTAGGAAAGATCCATGCGTAACTGACCAGTTCCTGATTGGTAACGCTCGCCAGCACCGAAATCGGGAAGGTGACCTGCGGGAATGCGTTCAGCAATTCGCGGTACTGGATCAACGACACGCGGCTGTCGTACAAATCCTGCCCCTGAAAAACGCCCGCCGGGTAGACGGCTCGATTGACACCGATCATCAGGTCGAAGGGCAAGTGGAAATCGGCGCAGCAACGCGCCAGTTCCCAGAAGACCCAGTAGCCCAGAGCGGTCCGCGCGTCAGCTGCGGCTGCTTCTCCTCCGGCCAGCACCTGAACCAGCGCGCTGCTGGCCGAGGCGTCCGAGACGGCGGTCGGCGTGAAGTGCGGTGGCAAACTGATGGCACAGGCGCGGGCGCCGTGAGCGGTGAAATGTTCGAACAACTGCCGGATCGCGCTCCGCAGATCGGCCAACGTCTGGACCGAACCATCGGTGCATTGGGCCAGCCGCTCGCGAACGCTCGCGCGGGCGAAATGAAAGACCAGATCGTCGGTGCGCAGGCAGGGGATATAACGTTCCGTATCGAACCCGGAAAGGGGATCATCGAAATCGTTGGTCAGGAAGACGGCTTCCAAACGCGAGCGGGACAGCACCTGCGATTCCCAGTCCGGCTGCTGCATGGCGGCCAGCGCCTGGTCGTAGAGCCGTTCCCAATTTGAAGCGTCGATCACTTCCCCTTCAAAACCAAACAAGTCCCGCGACAGATCGACCAGCCACGCCAACTGGGCCGTGTTGTCGATGTGCCGCAGGCCCTCGACGAGTCGGCCAACCTTTTCCTTAGGAGAAATCCCAGGCTCTTCGATCCGCTCTCGCGGCATGCCCGCCGAATGGGCCAGCTCGGTGTAATAGTGGTACCCGAGAATATCGGCCAAAGTGTCGCTCGCCGGGCGGTGCGGATTGATGTGGGTATGCGGATCGATGAGGACCAACTGGTCCAGCTCGGCGAACAAGCGGTTTTCTAGCTGGGGCGACATGGCGCGCTTTCGGTTTTCTTCTCGTGGCCAGGCAAAAATCAAGGTAAAGTATCAGGAGAGTTTAGCGATCCACTCCGCAGTCCGAAATTGGGCTCGCCCACCGAAATCGGGCAGCCCAGCATCTTTTGCCTGCTCCGCCCCCGCAGGAGTACAATGCAGAGATCTGCTCAGGATCCGATGAACCGTCGAGCCAGCGAGGCCAGCATGCAGCCCCAAGACGATCCGCGCCCCGGCGAATGGGCCTCTCTCGAACGGGCTCCGGTCACCTCAGTCGATCCGCCCGCAGCCGAGAGCTTCGACTCGCAGGCCCAGGCAGATGCTTCTGTTGTTGCTGCTCAAACTGGCGGCGATGCTGCTGATGTTCCGGGCGATGTGGCTGCCGTTGGTGCTCCGGCTGTTGATGCCGGCGCCGATGTCGATGCGAACGGCGGCAATGGCGACGGAGCAGCTGGAGACTTTGCTTCCGATAGCGCCCCTTGGCCAAGTCTAGGAGCCACGGGGGGCGAGCGCACCCAGCTCGCCGGCGCGAGTTCCGGTGCGTCGGCTGCAGCCGCGGTGGCGGTGGCAGCGGCCGGCCAGCGGCAAGCCCAGCAGTTGGCCTATTCGACTTTTTTAAGTTTGCTGGTGGTGCTGGTGCTGATCGCCACGATCCGCTTCACCGTGCCACCCCTGGTCGAGAGCCTGCGCTATTCCTGGTATCGCGGCCAGCTCAGGGCCGAGTACGAAGTCAGCGGCCAGCAATTGAAGAACGTCGGGCTCAGCTCGCTCAGCGAAGCATCGGAGCTGGTCAGTCGCCGCGTCGGTCCGAGCGTCGTGCACATCAACCTATTGAAAGTGTTCAAGCCCAAGAATGAATTTCTGTTCGGCGGCGACGAGGAACGTTTCCAAATCACCGAGCAGGGCAGCGGCGTCATCCTCGACACCCAAGGGCATATCCTGACCAACCAACATGTCATCGAAGGGGCGGGCCGCATCGAAGTGTCGCTCGGCGATGGTCGCCGCCTGGTGGCCCGCGTGATCGGCAACGATCCGGCCACCGATCTGGCGGTGATCAAGGTCGACGCCGACGGTCTGTTGCCGGTGGAGTGGGGCGACAGCAACAAAGTCGACGTTGGCACGCCCGTCTGGGCCGTCGGCAGCCCGTTCGGCTTGGAACGCACGGTGACGTTCGGCATCCTCAGCAGCAAGCACCGCGTCGACCTCAAAGGGACGCGCAACGATTATCGCGGCACGACCACCTACGGCGATCTCATGCAAAGCGATGTCGCCGTTAACCCGGGCAACAGTGGTGGCCCGCTGGTCAATGCATCTGGCCAGATCGTCGGCATCAACACGGCGATCGTCGGTGACAACTACATCGGCATCAGCTTTGCCATACCGAGTAACGTGGCCAAGCGGGTGGCTGCGGGTTTGGTTGGCGAAGGGGAGGTGGCTCGCGGTTGGCTCGGTGTTCGGCTGAGCGATCCGCTGGCCGAAGATGATAGTTCCGACCGCCTGCCGCTGCGCGGAGCGTTGGTCGACCGCTGGACGCAAATGGGAGACTCGCCGGCCAAGGCCGCGGGCATCCTGCCGGGAGACCTGATCGTAAAATTCGCAGGCGAAGATGTGACCAGCAGCGTTTCGCTGATGAGTCTGGTGGCCCAGGCAGATGTCGGAACGACCGTGCCAGTCGAAGTTATCCGTGGCGGGCAACCGCAGACGTTGCAGGTCGAGATCGGTCGCCGTCCCAAGGAAGCGAATGCTGGCCTGCGGTGATGAGCTCCCCCGACATCGAAGCAATCTACCAACGCGACTCGCGCAAGGTCTACGCCACGCTGGTGCGCCTGCTGGGCGATTTCGATCTGGCCGAAGAGGCCCTACACGAAGCCTTCGCGGCCGCTTTTGAAAAGTGGTCGGACGAAGGAGTGCCCGCCAACCCTTCCGCCTGGTTGATATCGACTGGCCGTTTCAAGGCGGTCGATCTCATGCGTCGCCGCTCGCGCTTTGACAAGCTCCAGCCCGAGCTCGCCCTTCGCGCCGACGAGGTGCGGGCGGCCAACCAGGCGCTGGCCGAACAGGTGGTCAAGGACGATCAACTGCGGTTGATCTTTACGTGCTGCCATCCGGCGATCGACGAGAAGGTGCAAGTGCCGCTGACCTTGCGGGAAGTTTGCGGCATGACGACCGAGGAGATCGCCCGGGCCTTTTTAACTTCGCCGGCGACGATGGCCCAGCGGATCGTGCGCGGCAAAGCCAAGATCCGTGACGCCAAGATCCCGTACGCCATTCCCTCGATGGCTGCCTTGCCCGAGCGACTGGATGCGGTGCTGGCGGTCATCTATCTGGTCTTCAACGAAGGCTACTCAGCCTCGGCTGGGCAGTCCGCGATCCGCACCGAGCTATCCGACGAAGCCATGCGGCTGGCGCGGTTGCTGTTGGAGCTGCTGCCCGATCCGGAGGTGATGGGGCTGCTGGCGCTGATGCTGCTGCATGAATCGCGGCGGGCCGCGCGGCTATCGGCCGACGGCGACATCATCTTGCTGGAGGAGCAGGACCGCAGTCTGTGGAAGCGCGAGTTGATCGAGGAAGGGCAGCGGTTGATCGGGCGCTCGCTGCGTTCGCAGCGCTTCGGCGTTTACACGCTGCAAGCGGCGATTTCCGCCGTGCACGCCGATGCGGCGACAGCTGCCGAGACCGATTGGTCGCAAATCGTCGCCCTGTACGATCTGTTGATGCAAGCCGAGCCCTCGCCGGTCGTCGCACTCAACCGCGCAGTCGCCATCGCGATGCGGGATGGCCCCCAAGCCGGGCTGGCGATCGTCGATCGGCTGCTCGACCAAGGTGACCTTGCGAACTACTATCTGGCTTATTCCACTCGCGGTGAACTGCTGCGACGCGTCGGCGAACCGGTTGCGGCCAGAGCGGCTTTCCAACAGGCTCTCGAACTGGCCCGGCAGGAACCGGAACGTCGCCTCCTGGAGCGGAAGATCGAAGCCCTGCAGTGCGCCAACTAGGGGCAGCGAGCACTTTTTTTCTACGCCGCTGTCGATTTCGACCGCAGCCGATCGATTAGCCTTCGAACGGATCGCCCAAGCTGGCAGATCCAGCGTTGTCGCACCGCAATCTCGCACCCGTTGCCTTGGGAGAGCCTCAAATGAAATTCGTATGCATGGGTTTTATTTCCGAAGCGAAGCTGGCTACGCTCTCGAGCGAAGAGGGCCAGCGTTTGTTTAACGAGTGCATGGACTTCGATGACGAACTTCGGCGGGGCGGTCACTTCATTGGCGGTGCGGCCCTGCGTTCGGATCGCTAGGCGGTGACCCTCCGCATTAAAGACGGCCGGGTGGAAGTGACCGACGGCCCCT
>JBQCJB010000110.1:0-5694 GCA_051953155.1 Aureliella sp.
GATCGCGCCATGCTCGGCGGTCGCTGGCAAGGCGAGGCTACCACCTCGCGCGTCGACCTGCGGGCTGGGGACAATTTCGGGCTGCGGTTGTTGGAAGAGGCTGCTGTTCTGCGCCCGGGCCGGGCAGCAGTGCCCGCTAGCGACGCCGACAACGACCAGCCATCCCAACACTGAGAAACGCGCATTGATCATCGCTTCAATCCGCCTTGCGAAGAGCCATTCTGATAGCCGCTGACCGGAGCGCCGCCGGCAATACGCACTTGCAGTGGCCCGACAACCGTCGCCGCCAGGCGTTTGCGGGTGGAGAGCAATTCAATGTTGATCAAATCGCCGACGGCACCTCCCGAGAGAGCCCGAGCTGCGGTCTTGACCGAGATCGTGCCGGCAACCGATTCCACTTCGATCAATTCGCCGCTGCTGACGACGATTGGTTCGCCGATCGCCGAGCGCGGGATCGGCAGTCCGGTACTCATGCTGCGGCGGAGTTGCTTGCCCACGAGCTGCGCAAAATCGGTGAAATACTCTTCGGCCTGATCATCCATTCGCTCCGGCAGGGGTCCGTAGGCCAGAGCGCTTTCATCGATGACTTCATCGCGGCGCATCGGCCGCGTCGTGACGACGATCGTGGGCGGCAACTCAATCGTCACCGGCACGCTGATTTCGAAGGGCTTGTTTGCTTGCACGTAGCCGACCAGCAGTTCTTGCTCTCCGATCCAAGGAGCTGTTCCGCCGCCGATCGTTTGTATGTTCCGGCGCTGGGAAAGTGCCTGGGCGTGTTCGGTCGGGACCTTGGCCGTGATGCGCCACTGGGTGCGCTCGCCCGTCTTCAGCCACAGATACTCGCGGGCGGCTTGTGCGAGGTTCGCCTCAGCCTGCGCAAGAGTGCGGTCTTGAACGAAAGCTGGTGCCAGCTGCGTGCGATCGAGTTCGACGGCGGACTCAGCGACTCGAAAGAGTTTTACCGAGCGTGGCCCCGACCAGCGAAGTCTTCGTTGAGACAGCCCGCGGAGCTGGAGATGCCGCAAAACGTCCTCGGCGGTCCACTCTTGGGCAACTCCGATTTGCGGAGCCGGCGCCAGCGGTATTTCGAGCAAGTCGTCGAGCGTCCGATCGGAACTGCCTGCCACCTCGATCAGGTCACCCACACGCACAACCTGGCTTTGACAACGCGGTTCGCGGCGGAACATCAATACGATCTCGTCGGCGCTGGAGGGCGCCGCACCGCGCAGCGGCTCCGCGGGGCTGGCAGCACACAGAGCGACCGTCAGCAGTAGCGCGGCCAGCGGCCAGCGGCGAAGATTCAGCGTGGAAGCGACCATGGCGAAAAACTACCTGCGGAGGTTGGCAATCAGTTGCAGCACCTGGTCGCCCGCTTGGACGGCTTGGGAGTTCAGTTCAAAGCCGCGTTGGGTGGTGATCAGATCGATCAGCTCTTGTACCGGCTCGACGTTCGAAGCTTCGAGCGAGGCTTGGCGAATGCTTCCCAGCCCGTTGGTGCCCGGGTCGCCTTGGATCGCCTGGTTGCTGGCGTCGGTTTGCATATACAAGTTTTCGCCAACTTTCAGCAAGCCATCCGGATTGACGAACTGGGCCATCTGCAACTGGCCGACCTGCTGCAACTGCGTATTGCCGACCTGGCGCACTTGCACTTGCCCGCTAGGACTGATGACGATTGCGGTGGCATCTTGCGGAATTTGTATTGGTGGCTCGATCAAACGCCCGGTTTGCGCCGAGCCGATGACGAGATTGCCGTCGGCGTTGATGTCCAGGTTGCCGGAGCGCGTGTACATCACTTGCTGCGATTGCGGGTCGAGCACTTGGAGAAAGCCGCGGCCTTCGATTGCTACGTCCAGCTCGCGGCCGGTCTCTTGCACGGCCCCCTGTCGATAGTCTTTTTGAGTGCTCTGCAGCCGCGTCCCCAAGCCGACTTGGGTTCCGGTCGGCGTCGGAACCTGGTTCGAATCCAACATGCCGGGGTACGTGTCGTTGCGGTAGAGCAAATCTTCGAAGTTGGCGCGATCGCGTTTGAACGCGGTCGTGTTGATGTTGGCCAGGTTGTTGGCGATCACGTCCAGCTTGGTCTGCATCGAGTCCATGCCGGTCGCGGCGGTATACAGTGTTTGCACACTCATCGGCTAGTTCCTGTTCGTGCGGTTTATTCGCCCAGTACGCGGCTGATCAGCGATCCGAGCGTTTGATCTTGCGTTTGAATCATCTTCGCGTTGGCCTCGTAGACCCGCGACGCTTCGATCAACTCCATCATCGCAGCCGTTGGTTTGACGGCAGACTCTTCGAGCGAGCCGGCGACGACCGAGCGTTCGGCGTCGGGGGCTTGGGTAATCGGCGAAAGGGATTGAAACAGGTTGTCGCCGACGCGCGAAAGATCGCCTGCTTCGCGAGGCCGCGCCAACATCAGCGATTGACGCTGGCCAGCCTGATAAACGGTACCGTCGTCCATGATCTCATAAGGCACCAGCGGGTCGATCGTCAACGGCGTGCCAGCGGTGGAGAGCACCGGTTCGCCGACCGGCGTTACCAGTTTGCCAGCTGCGTCGAATTGAAAATTGCCAGCCCGAGTGAGCAGTTGTTGGTCGCCGCGTTGGACGACGAAGAAACTTTGGGTGTCATTGATTGCGAAGTCGGTGCGGCTGCCGGTCGAGCGAATCGGCCCCTGAGAAAACTGCGTCAGCGTGGGTTTGATGGCGACGCCACCGCCGACGTCGTCGACGCCGCCGTTGCCGTCGACAACCTCGCCGCGCGCAATGGCTTCCGCATGTCGGCTATTGAGGACTGCCAGATGAGGTTTAAATCCTGGCGTATTGACGTTGGCCAGGTTATGACTGAGCACTTCCAGCCGGTGGCTTTGCGCATTGGCACCCGAGGCCGATAGATAGAGCCCGTAAGGCATTGCTGGCAATCATCCCTAATCGCACGCTCCCCTGCCGATCCGATACCTGGAGGGACGTTTCGCAATTCCCTGTCTGCGTGTCAAGGGGAATGTGGGGTCTGGTCGGTCTGGTTGCCAGGATTGACGAACTCGACTGGCAAGCTCGTGCCGGCCGTTTGGCCGCGTCCAGACAGTTCGCCGTACCAAAGGAACTTCAGTTCGGCAGGCTCCTTCGCAGCCCCCTCGGGATGCTTGAGCGTCACGATCAATTTGTCTTTGTCGGCTTTGGCCGAAGCGCTCCACAGCTTCGGCAACTGGCTATCGATCAAGACGGGGCTATCCTTGAACTCCTTCTTGAGACGTTTGACCGCCAGCGTCAGCGTGGACTCGGCGGCCGAAGGCGAGATTTTCAGCGGAGCTTCGCCGGGTGTCACTTCGAATAACGCTTCGCCGCGCGGGACGCCAACGACCATCACCAAACCATCCAGGCACTCCGGTGGGTACGGAACATGCGGCGAGCGTTGAACCAGCAGCGCGGCAGTCGACAGCGACGTTCGATAGTTTTCCAGCTCGGCTGCGTCAGCTGCGTCAGCGGTAGCTCGAGCGACCAATCGCACAGGCGCGATGCAATCGAGCTGCCACTCGGACTGGGCGCGCAAGATCACGCGGGCTTCTTTGGCACCGGCCGCAATCGTCGGATTCAGAATAGTCAAGCCAGAGGTTGGAGGCTCGAGTTCCAGGGCGATCGGCCCGGAGTAGGTCTCGCGTTTGACAACGACGTCCAGCGCCGCGGCGCCGACCTCTGGCTCCAGGGCAAAGCGATCGCGCGTTTTCGCATCGGGCTTGAGCGACAGTTCGAATGGCGGCACCGGTCCGAGCGAAACGTGATAGCCATGTTCTGGGCCGCCGCGAGACATCAGATCCTCGATCTCGAGAAAGTAGTCGCCGTCGGCTGGAAATTTGACGTCGAAGTGCCATTCATCACTATCGCCAACAGTTGTTTTACCAACCGTTTTTCCGGCCGCATCGCGCAAGGTCATCTTGACTAGCGACGCCGAGCCAAAGCTGCGGGAGGTGGCTGAAAATCGGCAGGCCTGAGCCTGCTTGGCCTGTAGGCGGTAGACGTCGCGGTCGCCGGCGCGCTCCAGCAACCCGGTCAGTCCTAGAGTTTCGTCATCGAGCGCGTTGGCCTGCGCCTGCGTATCGTTTGGTTCGGTTTCGCTCAATTGGCGATGGTCGTCCAATCGCACGCCGGTCCAACCCGCGGAGCCACCCGCCTTAAGCTCTCCCGTGATGACGATTTCCGTTTGCGCCGCGTCGCGAGGTGCCTGGATGCGACGCTCGGGCATGCGCTCGCGATCGATGCCTGCGAAGTTCAAACCCACGCAGGTGCCGCGCTGGATGACCGGCGGATAGGCGAAGGAGACCAACGGCAGCTGGCCCATCCGCAAGCGATACCGTCCGCCAGCGACATAGCGGTTATCGTGGACCTCCAACAGGTAAGTGCCCGACTTTTCGAAGCGGTGCCGGAAGCGGCAATCGGGGCTGAGCGCCTGGTCATCAAAGCTGGCCAGCTCGCGGCCATCTTCTGCCAACAGTCGCACGACCGGATCAAACGCCGATCCGATTTGTTCGGCCAGGACTTCGAAGGTGAGCTCTGCACCTTGGTCGGCGCGAAAGCGAAAGTAATCGGCCTGCTTGCCGTCGCCGGCCGCGTCGATCGCGGTGGCGCCCCCGAGCGTTTGAGCCGTCTCCGGTGCGTGATTGTCCGCCCGCTCTTCAAGACTGGGCAGATCATCGACCAGCAGACGCACCGGCGCCGACGGACCATCTTCGGTCGCCAGGAACAATACCAGCGGTCCCAGCGGCAACTCCCCCTCCGGGATGATATCCAGCGTAGCCTGCTTGGCGTCGACGCTGACGACGCGAATCGCGACCTTGGAGGGCGACCACACGCGGAGCGGGGCCGCGATCTTATCGCCGTGAAGTACCAGTCGCGTACACCCGCCGGGCAGGACCGCCCCGGGAGTCGCGTAAGTCACCGTTGGCTGAGCCATGACAACGCCGACTGCGCCGCTGCAGTAAAGGACCAGCACCGCCAACACAGCAGCCCGCGCAACAGAAAAACCAGCCATCGGAACCATGAGCTCACTGCCAAGGTGGGAAGGAAAACGTGAGAACAACGCAGAGCAGGAATTGAACCGGGGGCAGGACGGTCGAGCGGATTTACATCAACCCGGCGATCGGTTCGCCGTAGTAGATCGCGTGCGGCCGCTCGGTCGCGTCATGCCAGGCTGCAGAACGGGGAATGCCCAACGCATCATAGATCGTCGCGGCAAAATCTTCCGGAGAAACAGGGCAGTCGGCGGGATAGGCGCCGATGGCGTCGGAGCGTCCGATCACATTGCCGCCGCGCACACCGCCACCAGCGAACAAGACGCTCTGCACCGCCCCCCAATGATCTCGTCCGGGCAACTTGTAAGCCTGGGGCAGCAAGCTGATCTTGGGCGTCCTGCCAAACTCGCCAGCCATGACGATCAGCGTCTGGTCAAGTTCGCCGGAAGCGTGGAGATCGTCGAGCAGTGCCGAGACCGCACGGTCGGTCGGTGGCAAGAGCTTGTCTTTCAAATGTGGAAACGCGTTGCCGTGGGTGTCCCAGGTTTCATCGTTGCCCAAGTTGACTTGGACGAGACTGACGCCGGTGGCGACCAGTTGCCGAGCCATGAGCAGCGACCAACCGAACGAGTTGCGGCCGTAGCGGTCGAGCGTCTTGTCGTCGAGTTTGGTAACGTCCAAAGCCCGCTGCA
>JBQCJB010000111.1:0-3039 GCA_051953155.1 Aureliella sp.
CGTCGCCGACCTCGCGCACCAGCCGCTGGGCGAAGCGTTCGGCCAGCTTGAGAGAAACTTGATTGTTCATCAGCAGCAAGGCTTGCGGCGCGACGGTCGAGGCCGTGCGGCGATCGCAGTTGGGCGAAAGAGCCGGCAGATCGAATGGCTCGAGCACACCCAAGGGCATCGAGCGGCGGACCTGCACATAGATGCTTCGCCGATACTGCTGCGGATCGTCGCTCGACTGGGCGACCATGATGCCGTTGCCGTCTCGGGTAGCCGAACCGACGATGACTTGCCCGACGTCGTCGGGATTGACCGGTGCGGGCGGTCCGAACATGCCGCCCGTGCGCATCCCGGCGACATCGATCATCGCATCACGAATCGCCTCGGCTTCCAGTCGCCGAACGGGCATGCGTCCGAGCAAGCGATTGTCGGGGTCCTGCGCGTCGAGGGCGTCGGAGCGGAGCGATACCTGGCGATAGGCTCGCGAACAAACCAGCATGCGCTGCAGACGCTTCAGGTCCCAGCCTCCTTCGGCCAGATCCACGGCCAACCAGTCCAGCAGCTCCGCGTGGCTCGGCCGCTCGCCCAGTACGCCGAAGTCCCCAGGGGAGGCCACGATGCCGCGGCCGAAGTGGGGCATCCAGACGCGATTGACCAGGACGCGGGCCGTCAGCGGGTGCCGGCCACTGGTCAGGTTCCGGGCCAAAGCCAGCCGCCGCCCCGTGGTGGGCACATAATCATCGTCCGTTGGAATAGGCGCCGTCTCGGGCAAGATGCCAGGTTGGCCCGGCTCGACAGTTTGTCTGGGTTGCTTCAAGTCGCCGCGGAAGAACACATAGGTCGGCGGGACCTGGCCAGGTACTTCGCTCAGGCAGGCCACCGACTGATCCGCCGGGCGCTCGGCGCGCTTGGCCGTCTTCAGCGCGTCCCAGCGCGCATTGAAATCCTTCAGTCGTCCTGGTTCGTAAAGGTACGCGCTCCCCCGGCTGACGTTCAGGCTCGGGTGATCCTTCATGATTTGTTTCTGTTGGTCGGACCGTTTGTCGGCTTTGGTTTGGCGAGCCTCGATCGCTCGCTCCTGCATTTCTTCGGGCAACTTTTTCAGCTCGCGATCAAAGATCTCGTCGACGATGCAATCGAGTTCCGCTGTCTGCCGCTCGTCGAGTTCTTTTAGTTGGCGATCGACCGTGGCGACTCGCTGCCGCTCCTCGGGCGACAGGATGTTGACCAGCCGCGCCTGTTTGCTCCGCCAGTTTTTGGTATCGAACGCAGGTTCGAAGACCGCGCGGAAGCGATAGTAGTCGACTTGCGAGATCGGATCGTAGCGGTGATCGTGGCACTGGGCACAGCCGACTGTCAGCCCCAGCAGCGATGTCGAGACGATCTTGACGGTCTCGGCGATGACATCGTTGCGGGCCAGGTTGACATCGACGCCGCCGTCTTCGCTGCCATCGGGAGCCATGCGCAGAAAGCCGGTCGCGATCAGTTTGTCGACTTCCTCTTCGCTCAGCCCGCCATCGTTGAAATCCGGATGCGCCGCAGCCACCAGCTCGTCACCCGCCAACTGCTCGACGATCCACTGGTCGAGCGGCTTGGATTCGTTCAGCGAGCGGATCACGTAGTCGCGATAGCGGTAGGCCCACGGTCGCACCGCGTCCTTTTCGGAGTAGCCATCGGAGTCCGCGTAGCCGGCCGTGTCCAGCCAGTGCCGCGCCCAGCGCTCGCCATAAGCCGGTGAAGCCAGCAGGCGGTCGACCAGGCGCTCATAGGCATCGGCCGACGCGTCGTCAACGAACTCTGAAAGCATCGCCGGCGTCGGCGGCAGCCCCAGCAGATCGAACGAGAGTCGGCGGGCCAGCACCCTGCGATCGGCCTCGCTGGAATACGACAAACCGACCTGTTCGAGCTGCGCTAGCAGGAAGCGATCGATCGGCGTGTCGACCAGTTCGGCATGTTCGACGGGAGGCAATTCGCCGCGCACGGGCCTTTGAAAAGCCCAGTAATTGCGTTCCTCTTCGGTCCAGAGCCCCCCTTCGTCGAGCGATTCGGGCTCGGCGCGGCGCGTCTTGGCGCCCTGCTCGAGCCACCGCCGCAGAATGTGCTTTTCATCCTCCGAGAGGCCTTTGCCGCTGGGAGGCATTTCGCCGTCCGCGATCCGCTGCCAGAGCAGGCTTTCGTCGGGCTTGCCCGCTGAGACGGCTGGACCGCTATCGCCGCCTTGCGTCATCCAGCGGACCAAGCGCAGGTCGAGCTGCGCCTCCGGCTCGGGCTCTTCGCCGTGGCAGTGGAAGCAGTGCAGTTTGAGAATCGGCCGCACGTCGCTTTCAAAAAACAGCTCTTTCTCCGGCGACGATTTGGCCTTGGGAGAGGGCTCGGGTTCGGCTGCGCGGGCCGGATATAGAACCGCGACCGCAAGTGCCAAGCAAGAGGCCAATAGCCAGCCACCCAGAGCGCCCGGGCGAAAACTGCGGCCGCGAAGAACGTACATGCGCTCGACCTTTGTCAGGAATATAATGCGTGGCGGGAGTTGAGCGGACCAACCGGTAGCGACCCTTGCACTGCTCGGGCGGGAGCCCGGATGCTGGTCAGGCGAGACCTTCAGCATACGATGATTGCAGGCCCAGTGCAAAGAGATCTTCTAGTTAAGCCACCTTAGGAGTGAACGGACGATGCAAGTACGAGTGCACACGGATAACCACATCGACGGCAGCCAACGCCTGGCCGAACATGTCGAGTCGGTATTGGAAGATAGTTTGTCGCGGTTCGGAGAACGCGTGATCAGCGTCGAAGTCCATCTGACCGACGAGAACAGCAGCGCCAAATCGGGCGATGCCGACAAACGCTGTGCGATCGAGGCTCGACTGGCTGGCCTGCAGCCGATCGCAGTCAGCCATCAAGCGGGCTTGATCGACCAGGCGATCAACGGTGCGGCCGAGAAACTCGAACGCGCGCTCGACCACAAACTCGACCGACTCAGCGATCACAAAGGCCGGACATCTTACAGCGGCGACCAAACGCTCGAGTAACCTACCGGCACAGCGCCGAGCCAAC
>JBQCJB010000112.1:0-6998 GCA_051953155.1 Aureliella sp.
GCCAACATCGTTATCAACCAGGCCCTGCGCTGGTGCCTGAGCCTGGTGATCTACGGCGTGCTTGCCGCCTGGCTGATGGCGACGGCGCTGCGCGTGTGGCGGCGCGAATCGCTACCCGCGACCGCTCGCGCTTTTGAACAGCTCGATCCCCGCCTGCACGAGCAACTTCTCTCGGCGGTCGAACTGGATGAGGATACACCGGCCAACCGAGCCAGTTCGCCGAGCTTTCGGGCGGTGGTCCAGCAACAAGTGGCCCGCGCCTTGGCTCCGGTTCGCGTTCAAGACCTGTTGCCATGGACTCTGGTTCGGCGGGCGGCGCTGCTGGCGGTCATCAGCGTGGCCATCGGGTTCGGCCTGGCGTTCGTTCCGGGATTGCATTGGCCGCATCGCGTCGCGCGGGCCCTGTTGCCCGGCGCCAACCTGGGCCGCATCTCACGGTTCGATATCGAAATCGTCAGTCCGGAACCTGCATCGACGCTCTTGCCGACCGGAGACGTGGCAGCCATCGAAGCCCGCGTTCGCGGACCGCTGCCCGAGAGCGTCCGATTGGAAACCCGCATCGCCGGTCAGAGAGAATCGATGGCGATGCGTGGCGTGGCGCGAACTGCGCAAGCTTCCACTACCGGCTCGCCAGCGGGCAGTCGCACAGTCCGGAGCGATACGTCGGCCGCTCGAGGCCGAGCCTCAGCCACGGCGGTCGAGATCGAGCCGGGCGATTTGGTTTACACCGCCAACCAGACACTCGGCGAGGCCGACGTCGATTATCGCGTGATCGCCGAAGATGCGCACACGCCGTGGTACCGTTTGACGACTCGCCCGCGTCCTGAGGCGCTCGGTTTCCGCGCGAGCGTCACGCCGCCTCCCTATAGCGGCCTGCCGGAACAGCAGCTGCAAAGTGAGAGCGGCGATCTGGAAGTTCTCAAGGGCAGCCGCGTGCGGCTGGAGATCACAGCAGACCAGCCCATCGAGAAAGGCTCGCTGCAAATGAATCTGGTCGGGGCGACCACGCCCAAGCAGCTGCCGCTCCAGCCGAAACTCGCGCCGCTCCCCAAAGTCGCTGACTCGCCATCGAATCCATCGTCCGACAAGTTGGCCGAGACGCGCGAAAGGTCAGCTGAAAAGTCGCCTGAAAAGTCAGCTGAGTCGGCGGACGGGACAGACCTGGCAGCGGCGACCGTGTGGGTGGCCGAGTTCACGGTGGAGGATGACTTTACCTATCGCGTGCACTTCGATGCCGTTGAGACGCGGTTTACCAATGCGTTCAGCCCCGAATACCAGGTCCGCGCGGTCGTCGACTTGTCGCCGCGGCTGACGTGGGAGGAACCCAAAACGAGTCTGCTGGTCGTCGAACCGAATCAGCTCTTGCCGATGGCGGTCCATGTCGAGGACGAACTGCCGCTAGCCGAATTGCTGATGCTGACCAGTCTCAATGGCGAGCCGGCCGTGACCAAGAAACTCGACCCACCGCCACAGGCCGACGCGACCGCCGCGCTGGAACTCGATCTGTTGGCGCTCGAGAGCCGCGTGGGCGATACGGTCCGAGTGGTGCTGCAAGGGACCGACCGACTGGGGCAACCAACGCAAACCTCGCCGGTCGAAGTAATCGTCTCGTCGACGGCGGTCGATCCGCAGCGCCGCCCGGCGACCGAGCAGCGCATTGAACTGGCTGGAGAACTGCGGCGGTTCTCCGAGCAGCTGCAGCCGCAGCTCAAGCAAGTCCGCGAGCTGCACGAGGCCTTCAACAAGACGCACAGCGACCAGACGCTGGGCGAGCTGCGCCGCTCGGTTGATCAACTCGGCCAACAATCCCAAACGCTCGCCACGGAGCTGCGCCAGAAGGTCGTCTCGCAGCTCAAACTGCCGCAGGATTCGGTCAGCCTGGCGGAGCTGGAACGAGTCGGCCAGGTGCTTGCACGCATCGAATCGGAAATGGGCCCCACCGCCGAGCGGGCGGCGGCCGAGCTCGACCCGCAGCGGCTGGACGACGATTCCGAGGCGGCTAAGGACGCTGGCCAGACGCAGCGCCGCGACCGCGCCAATGCGGCTCGCAGCTCGGCAGAGAAACTGATCGAATCGGCCGGCGTGCTCGACCGGCGCTTTCGCGAATTCGTGGCCCATGACGTTCTGGCGGAGATCGCCCGCGGCATGAGCGTAGTCCAGAATTTTCAGGAGGAGCTGGCCGCTCAAGCGGATGCCATTCCTCCGGCGCAGCTGCGACGCCGGCAGGCAATCGTTGCGCGGCAACTGCGCGAGATCGAACAGATCATGATCGACCGGTCGCCGCTGCTGCGCGATGCGGCCTCGCACGGCATGCGCAGTTGGATCGAATGGTCGGGACAACTGGCCGAGCGCATCGAACGCGCCACGGCCGATCGCGATGACAACCCGAACTTCAAGGAATTTACCAGACAAGTTTCGACCGAGGTCAACGACCATCAGCACGCGATGAGCGTCGACAGCGGCCTGCCCGGCGAAATCAATAACGGCCGCAAGGAACTCGACGCGACCAGTCAAACCGCATCGGGAATTCTCAGCCGCTTGGCCGACTTGGCAAAGAAACACGGCGAGTTGGCCGATGAGTCGCGCGGCGACGACGATGTCTTGCGCCAAGAGATTGCTGAGCAGTGGCAGCAACGACTGGATGAAGCCCTGGATCAGTTGCAGCACCGCAAGGAGCTGCAACAGTCGCGGGGCGATAGCGATGCATTGTTGGTCAGCGATCTCGGCAACGCGATTCGCGGCGCCAAGCGGCTGCTCGAATCGGATGCGTTCTCCGCGAACTCTGCTCAAGGCGAGGCCGCTGGGCCAGCGTCGATCGAAGCCGCCAACCAGCTCAAGGCGGCGGCCAGCGCGTTGAAAAAGCTGGAAGCGATCCACAACGTTAACGAGGCCAACAAACATCTGGGCGATCTCGAGCAGACCGAGCGCTGGTCGGCCTCGTCAGTCGAAGCCCGCACCGAGAGCCCGAGGGCTTGGGACGCGCTGCAGCAACGTCTGGAGCAATCAGCGCGCGCCCTGCGCGATGCTGGTGTCGATCCGCAGCTGGTCAAGGAGATCGAGCAGTTGCGAGCCAGCCCGACGGCCGCAGCCGCCGCAGAAAAAATTTCTGCTCGGCGCTCTTCCCCGCGCGCGGCCGCGTCGGCGGAAGCCGAGCTGGCCGAGCTGCATGGCCAGTTCGAGCGGACCCGCGCCAAGCTGGCGGAGGTGGCCCAATCGGTCCGTAGCCAGTTGGCCGGCATGGCTCCGACGATTCCCGAGCTGGCGCGGCAGGCGGCCGAGAAGACGCGGCAGCTGGAAGAGAAAACCAAACAACTTTCGAAATCTGCCGCCGACGACGAGGTCCCGGACCTCAAGACGCGGCTGGACGAACTGTCGGCCGACCAGCAGCGCATGGCCGCACCGCTGGACGACCTGCGCGATGCGCTGACCGAAATGGCCGCTACGCAAGACTTGCTGCAGCGGGACCAGCGCGAAGTGGCCCGCGATGCCGACACCAGCCAACACATCATCGACAAGTCCAACGAGCAGATCGCCCAGTCGCTCAAACCGGCGGCGGCTGCCCAGACGCCAGCGGCAGCAGCCGAACCGCTTGAAAAAGCCGCTGCCACCCAAGGGCAGGCGACCGAGGCGCTGGAAAAAATCGCCGATCACTTCGAGAAGTTGCAGGCCGGCGATCTGGCTGCCGGTGAATTGGCCGATTCACGCCTCGCACTCAAGTCCCTGGCCAGCGACCTCGACATGCAAGCGATGGAGGAGTGGTACAAGACGGCAGAGATGCTGGGCAAGTTGGCAGGCGGCGATCCCGAGCAAGTGCTCAAACGACTCGAGGACGAACTGGCTCGCAACCTGCGGATGCGCGAAGAGCTGAGCGACATCGCCAAGCAAGCTGTCGAGGAATCGGTGCAGTCGCTGACCTACTCGGCCCAGCAGGAACGCTCGCTGCAATCACAGCTCGAACAATCCGACCCGCGGTTTGCGGTAAAGAAGTCACTGCTGCAACAGGACATTCAGGCGGCCAACGAGCGCATGCAGCAATGGATGCAACAGTTGACCGGCGATTCGGCAGCGGTGGCCAGTCGAGCCAGTGCGCGGCCGCAGCAGAAACGCCTGGCAGACCTGCAGCAACAGCTCGACCAGACGGTGGCTGTCGCCAACAAGGCGCGCGACGCAGCCCTGCCGCTGGCCGAACTCCAAAGCATTGCCCAACACGTATTGGAAAGTTTGCAAGCAGCCCAAGAGCAATTGGGTGCGGTCGCCGAAGACTTGACCAACGAAATCGACCAGAGCGTGCATGCCAATCCGCAGGAGCTTCGCAACCGCAAGCGTGAAATGGAAGACTGGCAACGCCGCAGTCACCAGCAGCAGATCCGCGGAGCCCAAGCGATCCAGCGCTCGCACGCGCAGCGGCACAGCCAAGCCGACACCGCGACTCACAACGCCGAGTCGCTGCTGCGCACGGCGGAACGCCAACGCGATGAACTGCAAAAGAAAGCCAGCCAAAAACCGGACGATGCCGGCCTGCAGGCCCAACTGAAGGAGCAGGAACGCAAGGTCGCGCGGCAACAGCGCGAGGTCGAACTGGCACAAGACAAGCAGGCGGAAATCAAGGAGCGCTGGGAACAGGCCAACCGAGACCAAGCCGAAATGGCTGCGCACAAGCCTGTGGAACTGGCCGCACCCAATCCAACGGCCGAACTGGCCAGTCAACTGTCGCAGCGGGCAGCGGCGACTTCCGCGAGGATCGCTGGCCAACTGGCCAAAGCCCTGAACGATTCGGGTTGGATGACCCAACTGCAGGCCGCCGCTCGAGAATTGCAGGAGGGTGGCCAGTCGCAGCAGCGAGTCGAACAGGCGGTCGACACCGTCGCCGATAACCTGCGGCGAGCGGCCCGGCACGAACAACGCCTCGAACATCCGCGCGCGGCCGAACAGATCGATCAACAGGCCGGGCGCGTCGAAGCGGCCGCCAAACAACAAGTGCATACGGCAACCGAGCGGCTGAGTTCGGCCGCCGAGAGAACGCAAGCTGCGGCGGCGACCGATCCCAGTGCACAGGCGCCACCGAGCGAATCACTAGCTGCGCGGCAGGCCGTCAGCGAGGCTGAAACGGAACTTCGCCAGCGAGCCAGCGAACTGCAGGCGCTGAGCCAGCAGCCCGCGCCCCAGGAGGCTCGAAGCACCGACCAAGAGCCGCCGGCACCGGCCAGCGCACCGTCAGTGCCGCTCGATCCCAAGATGATGGCGCGGATGCTCGATGAACTCGACCGAGCCATGACCGACGGCGGGCAACAGGGAGAGGATCCGAACCAGGCTCCTTCGCAGTCTTCGCAAGACTCGCAAAACGGTCAGCCCACCGACGACAACAACCAAAACAGTTCGCAGCAGAACTCGGGCGACGGCAAGCAATCGGCCGCGCAGATGGCCAGTATGCAAGAGGCGGCGCAGCAACTCGCCCAGCAAATGAACCAGCAGCGGGCGCAAGGCCGGCAGTCGACCGCTGCCTCGCGCATGTCGTCCAACTCGGCCGATACAAAGCCGGCCCCGCCGTCGGCCGTCCGCGTGCTGGATGTCGACCGTCGCTCTAGTGACGACTGGGGCAAGTTGCGCGAACAGTCGGCCGAAGACACCGTCGAAAGCTCGCGTCAAACGGTGGCACCCCAGTACCGTCAATCGGTGGAAACGTATTTCCGCGTGCTGTCGGAGCGCGGGCATCGGAGCGTACAGCCATGATCGTTCGAACGTGGCCAGCAAGTCTTGGCAACTGGCTGTTGATGCTGATGTTGGTGTTGTTCGCGCTCACCGCGGTTTCGGCGACGCGGTGGGCCAATGCGCAAGAAGCCCCAGCCACACCGCCCAGCGAGGCGACCGACAGCGTCGACGAAACGATTCAACGAGCGATCAAATATCTGATGTCGAAACAGCGGCCTGATGGGGCCATCGTCGAACATCAAAACGAAACGACCATGACATCGCTGGCGATCATGGCGATGGCCAGCGCGGGCGCGACGACCTCCGAGGCTTCGCCGCGCGGTCAAACCATGCGCAAAGCCCTGAACTTCGTACTGACGGGCGACCGGCAAGACAAGGACGGTTACTTCGGCAATCGCGACGGATCGCGCATGTATGGGCATGGAATCACGACGCTGATGCTGACCGAAATGCTCGGCATGGGCGCCGACGTCGAACAGGACGCGCTGATTTACCAGCGCTGCCAGAAGGCCATCGATCTGATCCTCAGCGCGCAGCGTCAATCCAAACGCGTCCAGGATCGCGGCGGTTGGCGCTACACTCCCAACTCGAACGATTCCGACTTGTCGGTTTCGGTGTGGCAGTTGATGGCCTTGCGCTCGGCCAAGAACGATGGCCTGGACGTGCCTGCCGAAGCGATCGAGCAGGCGGTCAATTACCTCAAACGCTCGTACACGTCGCGACTGGATTCGCACGGAGTGCCGGTGGGCGGTCCTGCGGGGTTCAGTTACATTCCCGACCAAAACAATCCGACCTACACCATGACGGCCGCCGGGCTGTTGGCCATGCAGGTCTGTGGCGAATACGAATCGCCGTTGGTGGCTGGGGCTGCCGATTGGTTGTTATCCCATCCACCGCAGTGGAACGAGCGGTTCTTTTTCTACGGAACCTACTACTACGCGCAGGGCATGTACCAGCGCGGTGGTGAGCATGCTGCTACGGCCGATCGCCTCGTGCGGCAGATGTTGCTCGACCGGCAACAGCCCGACGGTTCGTGGACCGCACCCAGTGGCGAAGAAGGTGGCGCGGGCAAAGTCTATTCGACCAGTCTGGCCGTCCTCAGCCTATCGGTCAAATACCACTATCTGCCCATCTACCAAAAGTAGGACAGCCGTCCCGGCTGTCTCGGCTTTGACCGCTTTGTCTCTTTCTTGATCTCTCTGGGTTCTGCGCGTGGCGAGTTTTGTGGCGGCCCGGGGGGGGGGGGGGGGGGGGGGGGGGGGGGGGGCGGGGGGGCGCGGGGCGGGGGG
>JBQCJB010000113.1:0-5751 GCA_051953155.1 Aureliella sp.
GGCTCCCCCTCGCCCCGCTTCGGGGAGAGGGGGCTGGGGGGTGAGGGGTGAGGGGTGAGCAGCGCGGACGAGGTCAACTTGATCGCAATGCGGGCGTGCGCGTTGCGCTAGACAGTCGAGACGACTGTCCTACTTGGCGCAGGCTCCCCCTCGTCCCGCTTCGGCGAGAGGAGGTTGGAGGTGAGTGGTGAGCAGCGCGGACGAGGTCAACTTGATCGCACTGCGGGCGTGCGCGTTGCGCTAGACAGTCGAGACGACTGTCCTACTTGGGGCAGGCTCCCCCTCGTCCCAGTTCAAGAAAAATCTCGCCCAACCGGCAAACTTTAACTCACTCAACCCGCCTTATCAGCCCGATAAGAGGTTGGACGGAAGCGGTAGATTTCGGGCGCAGTCCCAACTGAGCGTTTACCAAAACGGGCGTCACTGATCATGCGAAGGTTCTCGCCGAAGCTGTGTCTGGGAGTAGCGGTTGCACTGTTCGTTCCTTCGCTGGGATGTTCGATGTGCACCACGGCCCACATGTACGACTACGCTGGCGCCGGCGGGAAGTGGCAGCGGGGCAATCCGACCTGCGGTCGCGTCGGATCGATCTTGAGCGATGCGGGCGCGACCGAGAACGGCTCGGCGGTTGGCTTCGGCGAGCACTACGGCGACTCGTGGGGCCTGATCGAAGGCGAGCCGACGCCCGCAGGCGACGCCGTCCAAGGTGAATTCTTTCCCGAAGAGACGCTCGATGATGGGGCGATGGTAATGCCCGAGCCAGGCTCGATCATGATCGGCCCTTAACAGCTGCGTCAGCGATCCAGCAGTTCCGATTGAGCCGCCACCAGGCTCGAGCGCACTTACGTGGGCTCGAGAGGACTTACGTGGCCGGCTTCTGGCCACCTTCGACGCGTGCTCCCAAGCGGTCGGCCAGGCGCAGCAGGGTTTGGCTGGCGTCACCTTCGGCCAGGCGGGCATGGATGATGTGCAGTTGCGAACGGTCGGTCCAGGCGTTGTCGAGCGCGGTCACGAACTCGCCCTCGGTTTGGACGAGGTAACCCTTACCGCCTCCGTAGATTTCCGGCAGCCGATAATAATTCCACGGCAGGACCTCGTTGTACTTCCAATCGCCTGCGTGCAAGAACCGCTCGGTGCCGTAGCCGTGATTGTCCAGGACGATGACGATCGGCGAGAACTGGTGCCGCAGCACGGTGGCCAATTCGTTGCCCGTCATCTGAAAGGCTCCGTCGCCGCACAAGACGAGCACGCGTTTGTCGCGGCGCGCAAAGCACGCCCCGAGCGTCGCCGGAATCGAAAAGCCCATCGAGGTGTAGTAAGCCGGGCTGAGGAAGTCGGTGCGTTGATGGATGCACAGCTCGGTAGCTGCGAAAAGCGAGTCACCGATGTCGGCGATCACGATCGTCTGGTCATCCAGCCGCTGGTCGATGGCTTTGATCATGCGACTGATCTTCAGCGGCTCGGCGGGCTGGACTTCAAAAGGGCTGCAGGCCGGATGCCGCAGGCCATCGTGAATCGCCCGCACCGCTGGCCGAGGCGCCGCTGCAATCAGGCCGCTTAAAAAATCCTCGAGCGACACTTGATGGTAGAAGTGATGCGAGATCTGGAGTTGCTCGCTGGTCACGTAGATGCACTTGGAAACATCTAACTTGGCCGTGTAGATCCCCAGATTCAAATCGGTCATGAACGTGCCGAGCAATAGCACGCAATCGCTATCCTCGACGTACTCCGTCACTTCGGCGCGGCCCATCGCACCTTCATACAGTCCGACATACAGCGGATGCAGTTCTGGTACGACGCTTTTACCCAGCAGGGTTGCGGCCACCGGGATCTGGGCCTGCTCGGCCAGTTTGATCACCTGGTCTTGCAGATTGAAGCGATGGATTTCGATGCCGGCGATCAGGATCGGCCGCTGGGCGTTTTGCAATCGATCGCAGGCTTCGCGAATCGCCTCGGAAAGCGCCTGCGGTTCGGCCACGCTGCTGGGACGGCGATAGGCGTGGGCCAGGGGCGGTACGACATGGACCATGTCGCGAGGAATCTCGATATAGACCGGTCGTTTGAATCGGTCGGCTGCATCGAGCACGCGATCGATCTCCGAAAACGCCACCAGCGGATCGTTCAGTTCGGTGACCGCGATGCACAGTTTTTCGAAGACCTGCAGTTGCGTGTGGAACTCGCGGACCTTGTGGTGCAGCAGCGGATTGTTCACCCGTTCGTTCAACCCGGGCGCTCCGCTGATCAAGACGACCGGCGACTTCTCGGCAAACGCACCGGCCACGCTGTTACAGACGCTCAGCCCGCCGACGCAGTAGGTCACGCACAGCGCGCCCATGCCGTTGATGCGGGCGTACGCATCGGCCGCGAAGCCGGCGTTGTCCTCACGCGTACAGCCGACCACGTTGATCGGACTGGCCTCTAGCATGCTGTAGAAACTCAGCACGTAATCGCCGGGAATTCCGAAGACGTCGCGGATGCCGTAATCCTGCAAACGGTTGATCAAGTACTGCCCGATAGAAACTTCGCTCGAACGACGCCCGCGACCTGTCGACATGCGATTCTCCTCGATCGGACTTGTGCTTACTTCATATCCCAAGCGTCGAGCCAAACGGTTTTGACCGGCTGCATGCCGAACTGCGACTGGAGTTCTTCGCCCATGTGACGGAAGTGGCCAGCGCCGTAGAAGATGCCGATCTTCTTTTTGCCCGCGGCCAATTGCTCACGCAGCACGGCCAACGCCTTGGCATTGCGCTCGGTGATCAGCGTGCTCTTGCCATCGTCGCCCGAGATGGCGGCCAGCTGGCCATCCATCTGCTCGATCTGCTCGGCCAGCACGCGTTTGAGAGCCAGTTCGCGGTTGTCGGAGAATAGGGCCGAGAGCACGTCGAGGTCGTTGCTCTTGCCCGCACCCTGTAGCGCCAAGCTCGACCCCATCGAGCGCATGATGAATTGCATGATGCCTTCCTGCCGCTGAGAGAGGCTCTCGGTGAACTCTTCAGGATTCATGTCGGCATGGACGAAGTTCTTGGCCTTGTAATCGACCTCGTCCAATTGAAAGCTCAGGCCCAGCATCTCCTTCATGCCGCTTTGCAACGCGCTGACCGGGCTGCGATCCTTGTTCTCTGCTCCGATGTGCTTGACCGCGTCGGGGTCGGCCACCATCTCGTACAGTAGCGCGTCGTAGCCGCGGAACAGTTCGTTCAGCTTCTGAAAGTAGGCTTTGTCGGCGATATGGATCGCCCCGATCAGATCGACCTGGGCACCTTGGTATTTGCCGGACTTCGCCTTGTAAGTGACGATTGCCGTCTGCAGCACGATCGGCTTGCCGCGGGCGTCGTCGACCGTCTGGACGAACTTCTGCTCTGGCTGGACAGCAGCGTCGCCGGGCGTCTTGGAACCGCCCGATTGGGGTGCGCTCGATTGGGATGCGCCTGATTTGGAAGTCGACGCCGATGCAGGCGGGTCATCGCCGGCGCGGGCTTGAGCTCCGCTGGCGAAAAAAATTTCCAGGGCGAACTGGCCGGCCAGTAGGCCGCCCAGGACCGCTAGGCAGGAGGTCCAGAAAGCAGACTTCTTCATAACACTTGCATCCACACCCGAGGGGGAGTTCGAGACGGCGACCGCACTGTCTCAATCATAGCTCCCAACACCCCCCGGGACAGCCACGGACCGCTGGACTGGTCAGGCGTCGATGCAGAGGCTGGACTCGTTGGTCGACGAGGAACTCCACAGGCCGCCCAGTGGAGGCGGGGGGCTGGCCAAGTGCGGTTCCGCGAGCTTCTGCTGGACCAGCCGCCATGTTTCGGCTTCGATTTGCAATATCCCTCGCAGCTGGTCGAGCTTGGCGAAATCGCGTCCCAGTTCCGCTTCGGTCAGCAATTTGAGCTGAAAGATATAGAGATCGCACACCTGCTGCGCGACCGGCGTGTCGCTCTGAACGCCGCTGAGCAGTTCGTTAAGGATCTCGCGAAGTCGCAGGGCCCATTGGTCGCCCAGCTCGCGTTGCCCCGAATTCCACAGTTCGCCCACGATCTGGCTGAGCTTGGCCGCTTTGTCGATCAGCAACCAGCGGAGCTTGGCCGGCGAGGCGGAGAGGACTTCTTGTTCCAGATATGCGTTGGCGACGGGTTCGGACATGGTCGGACAACTGCCTGTAGCTGGTGTGCGAAAGTGGAAAAGGGTGAGGGAAGGGCGGCTGGCTCGCGAAAGACATCGCGATTCTCGCTCGTGTGCGCTCTCGGCCCTCACGAGTTCTCTTCGAGCGTAGGGCGGCGGCACAATTAAGAAATAATGCCAAGCCGGTACGCTTTGACATCACGGCGCCCGGCGTAGAATAGCCCTCGCGCGGCGGCTAGACGACTTTCCTCAAGGCGGAAGTCGCAGCTGGCGGCGGAGGACGAAATGAAACCGATCATCGAGAGCTTGCAAAACCCCAAAATAAAACTCGTCCAGCGGCTGCGCGATAGCCGCGTTCGCCGTCAGAGCGGGCAGATATTGATCGACGGTTTGCGGGAAATTGAGGTTGCTCGCAAAGCAGGCTTGGCGATCGAAGCCATTTTTTGCACGTCCGAGTCGATGGCCTCGGCAGAAGCGGCCGCTTTTTTCGAGCAGTGGCCGCCGAGTTTGCTGCAGCCGGTGGGCGAGCGAGTCTTCGAGAAAATCGCCTATGGCCAGCGCATGAGCTACGCCGTCGCGTTGGCCGCCGCTCCGCGTGTGGACCTCGACGAACTAAGCCTGCCCCCTCAGCCGCTGGTCCTGGTGCTCGATCAAGTTGAAAAGCCGGGGAATATCGGCGCGGTGGCGCGGACGGCGGCGACGGCCGGGGCCGATGCACTGATATTGTGCGACCCGGTCTGCGAAGTTTTCAATCCCAACGCAATTCGCGCGAGTCTTGGAACGGTTTTTTCTCTGCCGATAGCCGTGGCTAGCGGCGAGCAGTTCCGCGGCTGGATCGAACGCCAGCAGATGCGTCTGGTCCGGGCGTGCGTCGATGGGTCTGTCGATATGTGGCAGGCCGATCTGCGCGGATCGCTGGCGATCCTGCTCGGCAGCGAAGCGCACGGGCTAGGGCGGCAATGGAATCAAACGCAGTGGCCGGCGGTCCAGATCCCCATGCGCAGCGGATCGGACAGTCTCAACCTGTCGGTCAGCGCCGCCGTGTTGTGCTACGAGGCACTGCGCCAGCGACGCGTTTCCGAGCGCCCCGCGAGCAGCACCTAAATTTGGGGGTTTTGTCGAAGCGTGGCGAAATTATGACACTAAACTGGCTTTTCGCGCCCTCTGCGGGTGCGTTAAGATGGTGCAACTTTTCCGGGCCAGCTTCTGGTTCGCAGGGACGCGATTTTTACAAGGGAGATCTTCTAGTGGTCCGCAATTTACTAATTGCTTTGTGTTTCTTAGGGTCTGCCAACACCCTGCGGGCCGCAGAACCGAAGGCGGCTTATGACATGCTGCCCCAGACCGTCCAAGCTGTCGTCTGGGTACCCAGCGCCGAACGCATTTCCGAGCGTTGGAACCGCACGCAGTTGGCCAGGCTGGCCGATGACCCTGCCATTCGCGAATTCTGGAAGGATCAACAGCAGCAGATCGAGGAAAAATTGACCGCTGCCGGCTGGCGACTCCACATCCAGCCCCGCGATTTGGAAGATATCGTGCAAGGCCAGATGGCGCTCGCCTGGATCGAGCACCGCGAGGACGTGCGCAAGCCTTTCTCCCTGGCGCTAATCGTCGACGTGGTCGACCGAGCCGAGG
>JBQCJB010000114.1:0-7073 GCA_051953155.1 Aureliella sp.
GGTTACGACAAGTTTCTCGAGCGCAAAGCGGAAGTCTTGGCGGCCGAGGAAAAGCAGGCGGCTCTGTTCGACAAACGCCTGGCCGAAGAGGAAGTGTGGATTCGCAAGGGGATCGAGGCCCGGCGAACGCGCAACGAAGGCCGCGTGCGCGCCCTGGAAGCCATGCGCCGCGAGCGAGCCGCGCGGCGCGAGAAAATCGGTAACGTCAAACTGCAAGCCAACGTGCAGGAAAAGTCGGGGCAATTGGTCGTCGACCTCGATCGCGTTTCGTTCGCCTACGGTGACAGAACGATCTTCGGCGAGTTCTCGACCAAGATCATGCGTGGCGACAAGATCGGCATCGTCGGCCCCAACGGAGCCGGCAAGAGCACGCTGCTGAAAGTTATCCTCGGCCAATTGCCACCGACCAGCGGCAGCGTGCGCATGGGTACCAAGCTCGAGATCTTGTACTTTGATCAGCTTCGCGAACAGATCGACGGCGAACGCACCATCGCGGAGAACGTCGCCGATGGCAACGAACGCTTGCTGATCGGCGGCAAGGAACGGCACATCTACAGCTACCTGCAAGACTTTTTGTTCACTCCGGAGCGAGCCCGCCAACAGGCCAAGTTTCTCTCCGGTGGCGAACGCAACCGACTGCTGCTGGCTCGACTGTTCCGCCAGCCTTCCAACGTGTTGGTGCTGGACGAACCAACCAACGACTTGGACACCGAGACGCTCGAACTGCTGGAAGAGTTGGTCGTCAACTACGCCGGGACATTGCTACTGGTCAGCCACGACCGCGCGTTTCTCAACAACGTGGTAACCAGCATTCTGGCGCTGGACGGTTCGGGCAACGTCGTCGAGCTGGGCGGAGGATACGACGATTACGCCCGCTATCGCCAACGGCAATTAGCCGACCAGCAGCGCGAGGACGAAGCCCGTCAGGCCGCGGCCAAGCCCGCACCGCCTGCCAAACCGCGGCCGGCCAACAAACTGACCTTCAAAGAACAGCGTGAACTCTCGGAATTGCCGGAGCAGATCACGCAGTTGGAAAGCCGCCAAGCCGCGCTGCAGGCTGAAATGTCCGAGCCTGCCTTTTTCAAACGTCCGGCCGACGAGATCAAGCGGCTGACCAGCCAACTGAGCGACTTCGACGCCGAATTGACGGCGCTGTACGCGCGCTGGGAAACACTTGAGGGCAAGGTGTAAGGTGTAAGGTGTAAGGTATAAGGTATAAGGTGTAAGGTGTAAGGTGTAAGGTGTAAGGTGTAAGGTGTAAGGTGTAAGGTGTAAGGTGTAAGGTGTAAGGTGTAAGGTGCTGGCAGCAGACTGCTATTGAGGGCGCTGGCGCCAGCGAGCGGCCAGGAGCGAACCGGAGATGCTCATCCAGGGGCCGAAGATCGCGCCGGCCAGCGCGCTGGGCGGGCTGTGGAGCACGTCGGTGGCGAGCGCCGTCGCCATGCCTCCGTTCTGCATGCCGACTTCGATCGAAACCGTCCGGCTTTCGGTCTCGTCGAGCTTCAACCACTTGGCTCCCCAATAACCGAGTGCATAACCGACGGCGTTATGGATCACGGCTGCCAACGCCACCAGCGGCCCGACCGAGAGCAGGTACTGGCGGCTCTGCGCCACGATGATGCCGATGACGATGCAAATGGCCAGCATCGCGACCGCCGTCAGCAGCGAATCGACCCACGGGCCGCGCAGCCGCAGTCGCTGCAGGACATAGTTGACCAGCAGGCCAGCCGCCGTCGGCAGGACGACGATCTGCACGATCGAAACGAGCATCGTCAGCACAGGCACTTCGATATAGGCCCCGGCCAGCCACCGCATCATCAGCGGCGTCATCAGCGGTGCAAGCAACGTCGAACACGCAGTCATCGTCACCGATAACGCCACGTCGCCGCGAGCCAGGTGTGAGATCACGTTCGAAGCCACGCCACCAGGACAAGCGCCGATGAGTACGACACCGGCCGCAATCTCGCTGGGCAGCGATAACAGCTGCGTCAACAGCCAACCGGTCAGCGGCATCACCGAGAACTGCAACAGCATGCCGATCAGCACCGCCTTGGGACGCACCAAAACTCGCGCGAAGTCCGCGGCACTGAGCGTCGTGCCCATGCCGAACATGATCACTTGGATCAGAGGCGAGACGGCTTTGTTGGCCGGCAACGGCCCCCACTGCGTAAACAGGGCTGGAACGAAAACGGCCAGCAGCACGAACGCGGTGACCCAGAACGAGAACGCAAAGGGATGCCAGTTCGGACTCAACTGCAGGCGGACGGCCGCCAGCACCACGCCGGCAACGCAGCTCAACTCTGCCAGCAGTGCGTTGCCGAGGAGCGCAGCCGCCATCGCCAGCGGTAAGCAGGCGACCGCCGATCCGCTGAGAAGAGACCGCAGCAGCCAATTCTTTTCGGGAGCAAGCATCAAGGTGCACCAGGCGGCCAGCGCCGCTGGCAGCGGGAACGCGACCGTTTAGAACGTCTCGGGATAGATCACAAATTCGATCCGTCGATTTTCGGCGCGGCCCGCCGGCGATTGATTGTCGCCGCGGGGGAAATTCGGACCATGGGCCACGACGGCCAACTGCTGGGTCGGCAACGTATTGCGGCGAACCAATTGGTCCATCACCGCTTGGGCCTGAGCGGTCGCTAGCTGGTACTGCGTCGAATAAGCACCGCCGTACAGAGTACTCGCATCGGTGTGAGCTTCAATGGCCACCCGCTGTCGCCGGTAATGCTGCAGGATGGTCGTGGCCACGTTATCCAGAATCTGATAAGCGTTGGAATTCAACTGGCCGGTGCCGGGAGCAAACAATTGATCGGCGGGCACGCGAATGCGCAAGGCAGCCCCGTCGCGTTCGACCACGGTGCCGGGCACCTGGGGAGGCGTCAAGGCCGCGCTGGCCATTTGCCCCAACTGCCCACTGCCGGCCGAGTAGGAACCGCCGGGCGGAGCCGCCGCACCAGGTGCAGCTGACGCCGGCATTCCGGTGACGGGAGGAGGCTGCATGCCTGGCGCATTGCCGCCGACGTTCGCCTGGCCGGATGTATTCGGACGCAAGGTCGCGCCACCGCGGCTGCTGATCGAAGCCTGAAGACCTCGGGCTTGTCCCTGCAGTTCGCGATTGGCCAAGAGAGTTTGCTGCAGCTGAGCGGTGGTGTCCTGCAACTGCTTCTGCAGAAGATTGGCTTGATCGCGGCTGACTTGCATCAGCTGCTGCGACTGGGCCAGTTGCGTAGTCAGTTGGCGATTGTTCATGTCCAACTGCTGGACGCGGCGTTCGAGCTCGGCGATCTGCGGCTGGGCATAGTTGGCGACTGCCGCGCCGGGAGGTACGGCTGGCATCTGGCTGGCCGCGTAAGGGGCCGCCATATACGGATTGACTGCATAGGGATTGCGATTGCAACCGACGCAACATGCGACGGCCAGGAGTATGTGACAGCTCACATACTTCGGCGCTGCGTGCGTTCTCGGTTGCGTGTCCCCAGCCATTGCTTGCATGTCCTCAGCATCGAGTAGTTCTCTCGACCTGGGACAGTAGCGATCACGAGTGGATCACCACAAGGGCAATTTTTCTCAAGCCGCCGAGCGCAGTTGCCGACGGGACTGACGACTCGGCTGCCGACCGGGCTGTTCGGCGGCGTCGACTTCGGGCACTTCGCGGACCTCGTCGCTGGGCGACAGTAGCAGTCCGAACAGGGCGCACGCAATCGCTAGCACGCTGCCCGTCCCGACCGCTCCGACAAACGCATGCTGGATCGTGGCCACCAGCGCGGAAGCGGCTGTCATTCCGAAGGCAGCAAAAATCAGCACCGACGGCACTCGCGTCCAAGTCAAAAAGTTCAGCGCCGAAGCCACGGCCCCGATCATCAAACAGACGCACAGTGCCCAATAGGCGATGTAGACTTTTCCCAGAGCAATCGAGCCTTGCCAGCCAAAGACCAGCGTGTCTTGGGCGGTTTGCGGCGTCTCGGTCTGCTCATGCGCAGAGACATGTGGTCGATCTTTGGCGACAGCCGCGCGCACAGACGCAGTGGACGAGGCGGGAGCAGCGGACGAGACAGAGGGAGCGACTCGCGCCGACGGATTGGACTTAGCAGATTTTGCCTCGAGCCAACCGCGGCCAAGCCAACTCTGTTTGAGCCAAACCTGGCCGAGCCAGCTCTGTTGGATCCAGCTCTGATCGAGCCAATTCTCTTTCCGCCAGTTCTCTTCGAGCCACGTCGGATCGATCCAGATCGGTTCGGGCACGCTGCGGGAGGTCAGCCGAGCGGTGCTGCTGCGCGCGGAGTCCGTATGGATGGAACCCCAAGGCGCGAATACTAGCACGAACGCCAGGCAGGAAATCAGCGCATGTGCAAAGACGCGGTTACCGACCATGTTAAAAAACTCCTCTTCCAACCATGTCGGCGCCGCACCGCCGTAATCTTCAATCGCAAACGCCAACAAGTGCTGGACTGGCGTACAGCCCCCCAGTGAAAAGACTCGCCCGCATCCCAAAAAGAGTAGTCACACTGCGCGATTTCTGCCGACGCAAGAAGTCGGAACTAACAGTTCTCTCAAAACGGAAAGCATGACAAGGAAGTAAAGGCAAAGCCCTTGGGGCAGGGCTTGGAGCACAGCACTGGAGGCTGACAAACATGCGTGGTCGACTTCTCCTGGCCAGCCCTTGGCACATTCTCTACGCCCTATGCACGCTCGCATTGATCATCGATCTGGGCTGCGCGCCGCGGGTGATCGTGCGTCAATCGCCGGGTGCCGAGGACGAAGGCATCCGCTATTACCGCCCGAAGCCCTATCTGCTGGTCGCGCCTCTGGAAAAGGACACAGCCGCTTCGCCCGATTACGTTTCGATCAAGCTCGAGTACTTACCCGATTTCTCGGAAGAGTACTCGATCGACGTCCGTCCAGGCCTTGGACTGGCCGACGTGAGCGTCAGCTTGGAAGACGGTTGGAATCTCGTTTCGATCAATCAGAAACTCGATTCGCAGACGGACGAAAATATCAAAGCCACAGCCGAGCTGCTCAAGTCGGTTGGCGGACTGGCCGTTCCGACCAGCGGTCTGCAGTCCACCGGGCACCCGGTGGCTCAAGTGCCCGCGCATAACGTCCCCTTGGGCTATTACGAAGGGGTGATCGGCAAGAATCGCTACGGCAAAAAACAGTTGTTTGGATTTCGCTACATCGGCTTTCTGCCGTTTCAAGCCTGCCCAATCGACCTGTGCGGATCGTCGGCCGCGGCGTGCGATAGCTGCATGCTGTATGGGCTGACCTTCGACTCGGGGGTCATGACCTTTAAACCGCTGTGCGAGATGGCCGCGGTGATGTCTCCGAGCGATCAAATGGCGACGCAGAGCGGCGGAATTTCGTCGGCTGAGATTCCGCTGACGCGCAACTTCTCGCGCACGGTGACGGTCAAACCCGACGGAGCCGAGGAACGCAAGGTCACGATTCAAGACAGCGGTTCGGTGCCGATCGCCGTCCCCTATTCGGAAATCATTCGCCCGTGAACGTCGCGCACAGCGATTGATCGCAGGACGCGCCAGCATGTCCACTCCCCGTCGCCAGCGTCGCGCAACTTTCCCCAGCGCATTGGGCGGCGGAGCCCGCTGCGCGACCGGTGGGGCGATGATCGTGCGCAGTCAGGGACTGCTGAGTTTCGAACTCGCGCGGGAACAGGGCTGGACCAAGTCGCGTGTGCAAATCGCCTTCGGGGCATGCCACGACGTGGAGGTTCATAGCGAGCTGACGGTGGCGGAAGCGCAAGCCGCAGTTTTGCGGGCCAGTGCAACATGGAACAGGGCGGGGCTTCCGCTGCGGCTGGAGCCGACGGACGATGCTGACGAGGCCGACATCGTCGTCGCCTGGAAGTTCGGTAGCGCCGATCCAGAGGGCGCGCTCGATTGGCAGACGCAGGCCCACGCCGATTTTCCGCCAGGCAACAGCCTGTTCGGTCCGCCGCTGCCGGTCCACTTCAACGCCGATTTTCTTTGGGGCATCGAAAGCCCAGGCTGCTTCGACGTCGAGACGATCGCGCTGCATGAGTTAGGCCACTGTCTGGGATTGATCTACCACAGCGGCCTGGACACGATCATGTATGCCGCCATCCGCGAGGCACCGTTTTTTGTCCGCCACCAGATCGACCCGGAGACGCTCGCCCGGGCGCGGTTGATTTACAGCGATTGAGCAGACTTACTCGCGGGCCGAACCGTTCAGATGGGCGGCAACCACTTCGACGGCGA
The DNA here is from genome assembly GCA_051953155.1 of Aureliella sp. Lineage (GTDB taxonomy): Bacteria > Planctomycetota > Planctomycetia > Pirellulales > Pirellulaceae > Aureliella. Next base: position 6,231 of record JBQCJB010000114.1, read on the forward strand.
ATTCGGAACCGTTGACGGCCATGCGCGTCATGTCGATCTTGAAGTATTGTTCGTCGCGAGCGCTGACACCTTTGGCGAAGTCACGATACGCTTTCATCACTCCGAAGCGCAAAAAGACGCAGATGCCGCCGAGCAAGAGCAGGCTGCAGGCGAGCACCGCTGGCAACGCGCGACGCAGTGCAAAGTCGAGATCGTCCGCAGCGGTCGGAGCGGCGGACTGGCCTGGCAGCTCGACATGGGCCCACTGCCGGCCGAGCGCGTCTTTCCAGTCTTCCATGTCGGGGCTATAGGTACTGACCGCGCTGCTTAACAGCGACATCGGCAGCACGGCCTTATCGACAAGAAAGTAGAAACCGTTGCCTACCAGCAAGACGTAGGCAAACACCGCTGCCAGATCGCGACGCAGCCGCATCCCGGCGCGCGCCTCGCGGCTCTGCCGATGCTCCGAGACCGTGCCATCGACGCGATAGCAGTTCTCGAGCGATGCCCGGCGGAGTGCTCGGGGCATGCAGCGAACGAGCAGTTCTACACACGCAGCCACTGCTAATAATTCTCCGGCGACCACCACAAGAATCGGAAACACAACTCGGCCCCAAATTCGTTCATCGGCTTCAGATGGCAAGTCTTTTCAGTGGTTGTAACAATAGAAAGCCCCCTTCGTCGACGCAAGTTTTTTCGTAAACCGCCTTGTGATTTGTAATTCTCGACAGTCGTCGCAACGCGTTCGCATTCGATGTTGAAGAGCGGCTGAGTGCAATTATATGCACCTATTCAATTCTTAAGATTCCGCTCGAGGAAGTCGGTCATCGTTTGGTAGAGATGATAGCGCTGCGCGGGGTCGAC
>JBQCJB010000115.1:0-2906 GCA_051953155.1 Aureliella sp.
AAAATCCTGCCTCTGCGCGCCGGACGCCCACACGTGTTGCAGGCCGCTCACGGCCAGCCGCCCACGGTTGTCGCGGGCCACGATCATCCACTGCTGGTTTTCAGGCTTGGACTGCGGCAGCAGAATTTGGCCGACCGCATCGGTCTTGCGGGCAAAGTTTTGCGTCGTAAACCGAGGCCGGTTCGGGACGTTTTGGACGGTGAAGAATTCGACGTTCGCCCCAGATACCGGCGCTCCGGTAACCGCGTCGGCAACGTAGACCAGAGCGTTGCCCGCGGCCGCCTTGCGCACGATCGCCAAGTCGTTGACCCATACCAGGCACCGCGTTGCGTGCTGGCCGTCATCGAGCGAGGCGTCCACGACATATAAACCCGCCTTGTCCAGCGGCGAGGTGACCGTGATCCGCCGGTCCCAGTGGTTTTCGCGTGGCTCGAGTTCCATTGACCAGCTGGCTACGGGCGGACCAACGTACTTAGGCAGTTCCTTTTCGGAAAAGAGCGGATTGGGGTAGTCGAGCGACGGTGGCCAGCGGGTTTGCCCTCCGGCAAACGCGGCCGGCTTGGTCTGGTCGTGATTTTTGTAAAACGCCTTCGTGTCGCTGATCAGCATTTCGAGATCGACGCGTCGAGCCGTGAACGCTACTGCATGGGCGTTGCGGAACAGCAAGTGAAACTTGGCCCCCTGCCCTGCCGGCTGCGAAGCTACGCCCTCGATCTGGCCGCGGGGTTTGACGATGTTATCCAACCGAGACTGTTTGGCGTTGTCGCTGTCACCGAAGCGGGCGATGGCCTGCTCGAGCAACTCGGCCGCCTTGGTGTACTGACGCCGGTTCTCGAAGGTTGACACCAACCGCAGTTGAGCTTCCTCGGCGTGCGGGCCTTTGCTCTGGGCAACCTGCTGGTAGATGCGAATGGGATTCAGATCGTCCGGCAGCGTAAAGCGGCGCACGCCACTGGCCAGCTTGGCAATCGTTTCCTCTTCTTTCAACGTGTGCACCGCCAAGATCCCGCTCTGGGCGTCCGGCAATTCGTCGGGATCGCTCGCATCCGCTTCGTCAGTCTTCTCGCGATCCGACGAGGAATCGTCGGCATCGGCGGCCGCAGCCCGGCTGCGCTGCGAGCGGAGGATCCACAACTGCTCCTGAAGCGTATCGACCGAGAACTGGCTGTGCAGCAAGTCGGCCCAGCGCAGCTTGGCCTGGTTGCGCGGAGCGCTCTCTTTGGTGGCATCGATTTGCTCGAGCGCCCAACGCAGACGCTCGGCATCCGATGCGCTAGCGCTCCACGACTTGGGAACTTGCCAAAAGATCGGTCGGCCTTCCTCGTCGACGCTGGCATAACGCGCAGGAAAATTCGTGGACGCTTCGAAGTCGAGGTAATCCGGGGCGCGATCCAACGGCGTCTTGGCGAGCAAGCGCCACGCCCAGCGGTCGACGCGGCCTTCGAGCAATACATCGACCAACCGCAGCCACAGTTCGGCACGCTGCTGGTCGTTGGCCTCGGCAGCCGGCCGCTGCGGCGCCGGCGGTGCGTTGCGGGCCTCTGGCGAATCGAGCTCCGGCAGGGCATCGGCCGGCATGGCACCGGCCAGCACCAACGCCCGGACTGCCAGGCGGAGAGCTCTCTGACGGTCCTGGTCGACCGTTTCCAGCATCCGCCCGGTCGTGCGTCCACTCCAGGGGCCGCGTCGAAACTGCTGGTCGAGTATCACGCCATGGTGGGGCGCGCGCAGCAATTCGCTGGCCGCTTGGCTGACCACTTGCCAGTCGTTGCCGTGCACGGCCAGAGTTTGCTCGAGCAAGTCGTCCAGATCGCCGTAGAGATTCAGCCGCGCGATGCACTCGGCAGCCGACTTCAAATCTCGAGCCGCCTCGTCGCCGGGAACGCTCGGATTGCTCAAGAGTTCCTTCAGGTGCGTCAGGGCATCGCGGAAGTTGCCCTGATTGATCAGTTGGTTAGCTTCCTCACGCAATTTGCTCGGCTCCCTCGTCTGTTGTGCCCATGCGAAGATCGCTAAACTGGCGACGACAAAACAGCCGGCCATCGCCGAAATGCGGATGCCCTTCATATCATTCCCATCATCGAGGTCGGTGTGCGCTGGGGGAGCAGGGTCGCTCTATGGCAGAGCGACGCCGGGACCTGGCGCACAAACTGTCAAACGAATACCGATATTGGCTATCAAACTGACAGGCTACCAAACTGGCAACCAGCGGTCTCGATCATTTGGACACGCAGTGCCGAGCCGCGGTTCCGCAAAGCTTCGATAGTCCACTCCCAATCCCGGGTCCTTTTTTATTACTTGCGTTTTGCAGTCAGGCGTGAGCATCAATGCCAGCAGTTAAAGTCGCGATTCACGGAGCCGGAGGCCGCATGGGCCGGCGGCTGGTCGCTCTAGGCAGTCAAGATCCCGAACTTTCCATCGCAGCGGCCATCGAAAACCCTGCTCATCCAGCTCTCGGACAGGACGCCGGCGCGGTCGCTGGCGTCGCTCCTCTAGGGATCGCCGTCGTGGCCCAGTGGCCCGAAGCGATTGACACGGCGATCGATTTCTCCAGTCCCGAAGGTTGCTCGGCCGCACTCGCCCACTGCCTGGCGGCGCGCATTCCACTGGTCATCGCCACGACCGGCCTGACCGACGCGCAAATGACAGCGATCCATGAGGCGGCTAAAAAAATTCCGATCTGCTGGGCGCCCAACATGTCGCTGGCTGTCAACCTGACCATGCGGCTAGCCGAACAGGCCGCCCGCGCTCTGAAAAATGTCCCGCAAGGGGTCGACGTCGAGATCATCGAGCGGCATCACCGCTACAAGGAAGACAGCCCCAGTGGCACAGCCCTGAAGTTTGGTGAATTGATCGCCCATCAACTCGGGGAGACCAAACACGTTCACGGTCGCGAAGGGCAAGTC
>JBQCJB010000116.1:0-7751 GCA_051953155.1 Aureliella sp.
AGGGCCGCCAGCATTCTAACGCGTCAGTCTCACACCAACGCTGCCGCGACGAGCAATAAACTATTGCTTGCTATCGAATTTCTGATCTGCATCTGGGTTAGCCTTTATGACTGGTTTGAGGCAACGAAATCGGTAGCATCGCATCGCAGACTATTGCGATCGATCTGCAATTTGTTTGATGTCGCCCGCGACATCGAGGACCAGTTTGATCATCTGACTGGAGAGCAGCAATGAAAAAGCAATCAACGCTGAACCGACGATCATGCCCAGACCTAATACAATCGCGTCGAGCAAACTCGGTGGATTCAGCGTGATCGTCAACAGGGCAGCAAGCACGCCGCACACGGCAACGACGATTCCAAGGACTCGAAAAACCATGGCATAGATTTCGATCATCCGGTATCGGCGTTTTCCGCTACCGGAATGGTGCTCGCCTATTGCCTTTGAAATTTTTCGAGGAGAGTAAGGCCGACGCACCATCGTGGACGGGTCGATTTCTCCGGCAACAGCCATTTGCTTGAGGACTGCGGCCGATATTGGTCCTGAGTTAGCGCCATTAATTCTTACAATCCAACCCGCCATAGACCTCTCAACCTTCATATTGAAAAGGGACGAACGTTACCCGCCACCGAGCCGAAAAGGTTGGGTGTCCATATGTTTGACCGCGCAAGCCCGGCTCTGGGGCACAGGCTGGTTCGTCGCCTCTCGTCTCAGTGTACGGCATCTACGCAGGATAAACGATCACGTTGCGGCACGGGATTGCCAACGACCCAAAACACGCCGGATTTTGCGGCATTTCTGTTTGCCCTATCAGGTTCAGAATGAACGCGAGGCGTTCGACGTCAGTATCGTCGAGGCGTTTCGGAGAGTCGCTCTTCGCTCCGCGAAAGTAGCGAGAACCCGCCGCCGGGCTTGGCGTGATGGAAAACTATCACTTGCAGGCCGTCGAGTTGGCCGTTGGCGCGGGTGCGGGCTACTTTCGCAGAGCGAAAGGCGACCATCGGGAGCCGTGGATTGTTTCTCCCTCGCTGAGGCCGCCCCAAGGGCCGTTGAGCCCGCAGCGCAAGGCGCTGATGCTCAGCCGCACGATAGCGCCTTCATCGGGTCGTCGCTTCGATATTATTAACCCATGGGCAGCGAAGGCTAATAATCACCGGGCCGCCGAACAACACTTGCGATTCGACAACACGTCCGCAACGGATTTGGGTGAGCATGGAAGGGAAACTCAGTTCGCGGTTGAAGTGCATCGCTTCGTTACCCAATATATTGCGATACCCAGCGGTTGAAGTCATCGGAAGAATCTTGGTCTCCCAAAAGTGCCACGTGCTTCACAATGTCAATGGCGCGTTCGGGAATTGCGACGTCGAAAGTCGATTTTATCCAATTCTGAAATTGCACATTGGGATGCACGGTGAAGTTCTTGCCTAAGTTGGGGTGGTTCGGCGGATGGCCAAAATTCTCGTCCCAGCAAATCTCATCGTAACCGATGGCTATAAGCCGTAAGAAGTCAAGTGCCGACTCCGCGAGTACACAGCACAGCATCGATCCGGAGCCTGACCCCATGTGGACGATGCGTTGCGCGCCGGAGTCATCAAGCCACAGAGCAGCCTCCGAACCCTCGGCGCCCGTCGTTGCAAAGACGCAAAGTCGTTCGATGATCTCAGGGTCCTCACGATCGAACCAATAACGCACATTTGCGTTTCCAGATGCCCCAAATTCAATCGAGGTCCCGCCCGGACGTTCGGTCTCGGTCCAGCCTTGCTTCAACTCCTCTTCAGGAAACAAATATCCAACACGGCCATCTTCATTGTCCACGTACAGTCCATTGGCTTCGATCCAGTCGTACAACGCGCAGAATTCCGGTGGCAGATGCATTCCTGGTAGAAGCGCGTCTCGGAGTTGATTTGCTAACACACTCATGATCTCTCAAATCTCTGGGGCGTAACGGCCCAGCCCCGTGCTTCTCAGGCATGCAAGCCGAGTCTGCCGTCTGCAGGATCTACTTGGCGGTGGATATCTCCCAGACCTGCAGCTCACCCGGCGCGTTGTCGATAGTCCCACCGGCAGACGCCAACGTCCTACCGTCCGGGCTGAATGCCACGGACCTTACGGCCTGGATTCCTTTGAGGGTGCCTCGCTCCGTGCCGGTGGCGACATCCCAGAACTTGACTGTCTTGTCGTAACTCGCCGAGACCAGGATCTTGCCATCCGGGCTGAACGCTATGGACGTTACAGGCTCCGCATGACCCTGGAGGGTGGCCCGCTCTTTTTTGGTGGCCAAGTCCCAGAGTCTGACGGTCTTGTCACCGCTTGCCGATGCCAGCGTTTTGCTATCCGAGCTAAAGGCCACCGCGTAGACGGCACGCGTATGCCCGTGAAGAGTCGACCGCTTGGCGGTGGCCACGTCCCAGATTTTGACGGTCATATCATGGCTCGCCGTCGCCAGCGTCTTGCCATCCGGACTGAATGCCACGGACTCGACAGGGTACACAGGGTCGCTCGTCTTTCTGTCCTCCTGGGTGTGCCCTTGGAGGGTGGCTCGCTCTTTGTTGGTCAGCAAGTCCCAGAGTTTGACGTCGCCGTTCAGCGAGGCCAGGGTATTGCCATCCGGACTGAATGCCACGGAATGAACATGGAGCGTGTCCCCCTTGAGGGCAGCCCGTAACTTGCCGGTGGACACGTCCCACAGCTTGACGTCCTCGAGGTCGGGGAAGTAGACAGGCGATCCGATTGTCCCCGATGCCAGGGTCTTGCCGTCGGGAGAAAACGCAACACAGCCGAGACAGCCCTTGTACTCGCCGAGGGTTGCTCGCTCCTTGCCTGTGGTCATGTCCCACAGTTTCAGCGTCCCGCGTCAAGCTCGCCGGCACATCGACATTCCAGTCTAGCGCCGTAGCCCTCGATCGGAAATGCGTTCTCTGCGGCAGTTCGCAAGCCGCTCACCACGCATTATCCAGCTGTGTTGAGGGCTTACAGTTCACGCCTCGGTGCGTCAATTTTTGTGACGCAGTAAATGATTTATCTAGCGCTTGCGACCGCCGGATTCACCGGGGCGTCCCGCCATCAGCATTTCGAACGTGAGCCACAATTGGATTAATCATCCAGGTAATGAGGGTGAACAGGATAAAGACGACTGCAGCAAGACAAGAATGCGAGTAAGCGTATAGCCATCGCCGACGGTGCTTCGCAATCCAACGCACGATCAATACATCGACGGCAACCACGACGACAAAGAACGCTGGCGGTAACCGACGCCGCCAAAAGTGTGCGGAGCCAAAACCTGCATTATCGGCGGCTCCGGTTGACCGCTTTGTTCTGCATTCAAGGAAGAGCATCAGGCAACCAGTCAGGAATCGGAACTTCCAGCTCAGCCTGCCTTTCAATCCAATGGCCGTTCTTACGCGTCTCAACTTGTGAGCCATTGAGATCTCGATTGCAAACACCAAATTGGTGCTTCAGAGCATTCAAAACGATGCGGATGATAAGCTTGTCTCTCGGAAGACCGTCAATCAAGGAAGGCCAGCGGCCTTTCCAGTGCCTGTACTTGTTGAGTCCAGCTCTATCCAATTCGTCGATCGATCGAATGAACGAAAAGCCTCGCAGGTCATCGACGAGCTCTACCGCAACTTGATCATCGAAAACAGTCCAGATGTAGCCATCGCTGGGACGCGTGATCTGGAGATGCAATCGTGTCTTCGTGGGAAGGTCCGTGCGGACGCAAAGGCGTAGGTGACCAGATTCGACAGAGCAAGTCCAGTCGAATACGTCGCAAACCGCAGGCCGCGGAACTGGCTGTCGTCGGGATTGCTTTGCCATTGCAAAGGACATTCTACAGCAATCGGACTCAGCAATCTCAAAGATGCGACGCGATTTGATCCGATCCTCGCCGACAAGCCACGACGAACAGACGGTTCGCTGGCTATTAATCGCTGTTGTTAACATATTCCTTCGGTATCCACTGGGTTGGGGTCTTACCGTCCGAGTATCGCGTGTAGCAGCCGACGTCGTACAGAAATTTGGGCGGATCATCGACGATTCGAGCTAAGAAGTCCGCGAACGAGTCAGCAAATGGATCATCACTGAAATCATCGTGGTCTGCGTAGAAGATTTTGCCGGCAGGTGGTCCGGAGAGTTTCACCGTGAAGTAGTTCGCTGAATCGGGGATTTCGCCAAAGGCGAGTGAATCAATGGCACCAGCCGGTTGTTCATCCGGTTCGATGCCCATTGCCTCAAATTGGCTCTTCATTTCTTCAGTCTGGCTGAGCCAGCCCGCGACCGGGAAAAGCGTGAGTCCCGCTGCGTCACCAACCGCATCCTCGTAGATGGTGAGCCCATTGTGCTGCGAGTAAAGCGCGACGAAGTCATCAGCGTGTGAGTGTAGCCAATCGCGGAGATGCTGTAATTCGTCGCCGGTCGCAGGCGCCTTGCGCGTATGGACGAGCTGCGCGGTGAGGTTCAACGACTCCTGTTTGTCGCCACACGCGTAACATTTGAACGTGGGCGAATGGTCCGCGATGTGCGATAAGAACTTTGCAACGGACACGCGGTTTCTCCGGTCTGCGAAAGGCAGCGTTCCTGGGGCTGCGGAAAACGATATTCTGTTCAGAACCGTGCCGCCCGCGGCTCCTCGTGGAACGGCCCGTTCAGCAACGGTTTAGCGCGGCCACGAATAGAGAATCGGGACAGCACACAGCATCGCAACTATTGCCCAGCGGATCGCGTTTGGCAGACTGGCTCCCAGGAGCTCATCAACCCGCGGCGAACGCGCCCACCAACGAATGCCAAGAGACAAGCCGACTGCAGAGATCGCGTTTATGACCAACGGGAGTTCACGTGTGTGCGAAAAATGAAAACGGTTTATCCAAGAGAACGCGCCAATCGTATGTCCCAGCGTGAACATAAGGCACACGGCCAATGCAGGCGTCGAAGGCAGAAGAAGGATCAAACCTACAAACGCCAGCACCCATAGCGTCAGGCCCGCAATGAAAGCAGCGGGACTATACGTTAGTAGGATGCGGAATCCAGGCGTGCCTTCGAGGACCCTTGAATGGTCGTCCCAGTAAGCTATCGGCTGACCGATTAATGTGACCGTGCCATCCAGCACGGCTAAGAGGACGGGAACCAAACATAGTCCAATTAATCTGCGGGTGTTCATGGTTTTCTGAGAGCGGTATTGCCGAACAACAACGATCCCTGGTCGCCTCGGTGGTCGTTCCAGTGTGAAAGCGCCTGATTCGGCCGCTTGGCTGCATCGCTTGGTTCTGTCCCAGCTAAGTCTGGCGCCCGCAGCAATAGCAGCCAAAGCAGGCCGCCAACGCACGTCGTCCCTAGCAGCATTGTTGCCAGCGTGAATCGTATTCGAAACCAGTACATTGTCGCAACAAGCGCCAAAGCGGTAGCTATCGCAACCCAGATCGGAATGAACACGACAATGAACGGTCCTGGGCGCGAACTTGACTGCCAAGCACCCTTCCAGTATCCAAATCCAGCGACAGTTCCACCTTCACAACGCACCCTGTCGAGCATCGACATCCAGTTCTTCAATGTCGCTTTTCCACCGCCGTCTTCGGTCTCCCACATGTTGTTGCCACGCTTGTAGGTCAACCATTGTGTAGTCGGTTCTTCACGCGGGGCCAGTCGCACGAGCGGGATCTGCAGCGACAACAAGCCTTCGTCTGTGCAGACCGTCGCGTCAATCAATGTCAGAGAGTCGCTACGAGTATAGCTGCGCCAGGTGGCAAGAGCAGAGCACACTGCAATAGTTGTGCACAAGCAGAACGCATGGCCAACCCCTGGGGGGTTACATTTCCGTGTTGTTCGCGTTGCGTCACTCATAGAATTCCAAAGACAGTCTTCGATGTCGAGTTGATCCGCCCCGAACTGCTTCAATGGCAGGAACACGGCATCCGCCTTAGCAACTCTAACCGTATCGAGACTCACTTCACCAACCGCATTTAGGAAGCGCGGGGGTCAATTGTTTGCATTGATGATCGATCTCAAAGTGAACCGATAACGCCGCGTTTAACCGGCGCGGCCATCAACACTAATTCAGATACGTACGGCCAACGGTTTCGATTCAACCGTTTGTTAAGCCCAGTCGCTACGCCGTCGCGCCTGGCTCGATGAATGGCAATTCGACGCCAACCCGGCGCTGGCCGTCGAGCAGTTCAACGACCGGCCCGCAACCGTCCCCAAAGCCGCTTTGGACGTACGCAAGTGCGGGGCCGGTTTTACTAGCAACACGCAGAAGCCCGACACGTTCAAAGTCGAAGTTTTCGAGGAACAGCGCGCCCGCATTCCGATCGTCGCCGAACTTTGCGCGGTAAGCGGCGAGCATTTCTTCCGCGTCGCACACGCCGACCACAGCGCTGTCCGTGCCTGCCTCAGCGAGCCCCCTCCCGAGCGTCGGCTCGGGCGTCCCAGCGGAGCAGACGCGAAGCCGTGCGATAAAGTTGCCATCGCCGAACGCCATCACAAACGCGCGCACGGCATAACGGCCGGGTTCGAGCGTGATGCGGTTACCATCGCCATCAGCCAGCTCGGCCCAAGAAAAACCAGGATCGCCGACCCAAAGCATTCCCGATCGCAACTCGAGTTCTGCTACATCGAACCAACCAACGTCGCGTCCGGCTGTTCCCGCTTTCGGCCATTCATCGTGGGCCAGCAGTTGTATCAACTCGTTCATTCTGAATCTCTGGGGCATAGCGACAAAGATCATCCAGCCGCCGCGGTAATCGTTCCATTGTGAAAGCGCCTGGTTCGGCGGCTTTGGTGCATCGTTCGGCTCGCGTCCTTCTTCGACGCAGTGAACAGCAGCCCAAGTAACGCGCAACCTGCGCCAGGACCTGACACGAAATTGTACAGCAACCACGAGCACCACGCACGGCGACCTCGACAGCATTCATTCATTGGAAAAGCAACACGCGAACCAATCGAGTCTCTCACCTACCTTCAGTCAGAACCTGACACACTCTTGGCAACGAACGACCGGGTTCACTTGCGGGCCGGCCGCCCGGAACGTGATGTCGCGAAAAGCCTCATGCCGGCCCGTCAAGTGCAACGACTTGTTCGCTGGTGATTTAGACTCGGACCCGGCCTTCACCCTTGCACAGTTGGCACTCCCCGGTGCCGCTACAACGGGCGCATGACGCAGTGTCCGAACCGCCTCCTTTTCGTTTGCAATTACAGTCGCCGGAGCCGTTGCACCTGGTACAAGTGTTGCGAATTCTGTGGAAGGCTACACGGAACCAGTTTTCGAACTCAGCGAAGTTCTCGGAAGTCCGCTTCCAAAACTCTTGCTCATCGATGGGGCGATCCGCGTCGAAGAACCGTCCTTGATCGCGTAAGGGGTGTTGAGATGGATCATGTTGCGGGTTTCCTCTTGCAGCGAACAACACGGTTAATCAGGCCCCAAGTCCGCGCGTGACAGCAACCATCAAGTTCGAGCCATACGCGGACTTTGGTGCACGGCTTGGTTCGTCCGTTTTCTGGCCAGCGTTTAGCACGGACAATTCTCCGAGCTCACAGGTAATGGTCCCACAGTATTCCGATGACTAAAGCAGTATATCCCAATACCGCAGGCGCCACCGAAACTCTTTGCATAGTCGAACCAAAGATTAGAGCGTAGTAAGCGCATGAGACGCCGATGAAAAACACGATGATCCGAAATAAGCCCTGAAGCCAACCTGCAGTGCCTGTGCCGTACCAACCAGCCTCATTCATGGCTGTAATCATGATCATCAGCGGCATCA
>JBQCJB010000117.1:0-5232 GCA_051953155.1 Aureliella sp.
AAAAAACTGTTCTCTGTTTTGTCGCTCACACTAACCGCGGGTCCACCAGGTTCTGCTTCGGCTCGTAACGCGTTGCCAATTCCTTGCACGCTAGCATTGGACCCGCCGCACAGTTTCGGGATTTCGATCACGGCAGTCGTGCCGACTTCGAGCGTGCTCCGCAGGGCGATGGTGCCCTGATGGGCGATCAGAGTTGCCCGAGCGATCGACAACCCCAGACCCGTTCCACCGGCGGCGTTTCGGGATGAATCCACGCGATAGAATCGCTCAAAGACATGCGGCAAATGCTCGGCAGCGATGCCGATGCCTGAGTCGGCGACCTCGATCTTGATCAGCGACCGCTCCGACCTGCACGAAACTCGAATGGTTCCACCAGTGGGCGTGTACTTGATCGCATTTTCGAGCACGTTAGAGAAGGCTTGACTGAGTCGAATATCATCCCCCACTACTTCACATTCTTCTTTTGTCACCACTTCCAGTGCGAGTTGCTTATCTTGGGCAAGCGAGCGGAGTTGATCGGCGACATCGCGTACGAGCAAGTCGACTCGGACAGGATCACGTCTCAAGTCGCTGATGCCCGCATCATGGCGACTGAGGCAGAGCAATTGGTCGGCTAAGTTGCCGAGCCGCGAGGCTTCTTCGACAACGTTTGCCAGGGCACGCTCATACTCCTCAGGCTGGCGTCGCATGCGTAAAGCGCACTCGGCTTCGGTACGAAGTGCTGCCAGTGGTGTCCGGATCTCATGGGAAGCATCGGCGGTGAACCGCCGGATTTCGTCAACGGCTCGCTCCAAACGGTCAATGAGTGAATTCAGCGTCTGCGCCAGGTGTCCCAGCTCGTCATCTGAGTTGCCGACATCGATGCGTTCATGAAGGTTTTCAATCGTGATGGAATTGGCGACCTGGACGATTTGCTCGACCGGCGCTAAGGCTCGCGTGGCAAGGAAGTAGCCACCTGCCAAGGCCAACGCAACTCCGGCCGGCAGTAAGCCAGCCATCAGGAGCTGAAGCGTCAGCATGTCGGACTTTATGGGAGCCAGAGACGTCAGAGCCTGGACGGTGAGAGCACTTTCCGGGGCGCCGACCGCCGAGCGGGCCAGTCGCACGGGCCGGCCATCCAGCGTCCTGCCTGTGGCATAGGCGATATCCGCGGAGGAACTTGGGACAGTGAACTTAGCCGCCTGTTCCGGCGAGAGTCCTGAGCTGGCAAACAGAATCGTCCCCTGGCTGTCAGTGACCAGGAAATCATAAATGTCGTGCTGAAAGAACCTGGCATGTAACTGTCTTGCCATGTCATCCGCATCACGGGCAAGGCGAACTTCGAGGGCCAGCTCTTGCAACTCCTCGCGCAGTCCGTCGTCGGTCCTAGCCAGTAGTTGATGCTGCGTCAAAAGCAGCAAAGCGACACAGAGCGTTGTCAGCAACAGCGCGAACGCGCCGGCATACCACAAGGTCAGACGCCAGCGAATGGACATGCGTTTCACGGCTCGTTTCCTAGTACGTATCCCTTGCCGCGGATGGTGTGCAGGATGGGAGCCAGGCCGGGACGTTCGATCTGTTTGCGTAACTGGTTGATATGAACTTCGATGACGTTCGTCCAAGTTGCCGAAGGCTCTTTCCAAACGTCTCGCGCGATCATTTCCCGAGTGACGATCTGGTCCGCGTGACGCATCAGAAAAGCCAAGAGCTCCAACTGGCGGTTCTGCAATGTGAGCGATTGAGTTCCTCGCATCGCCGTCCGCGCCAGTAAATCCACGGTCAGATCCCTGACGCTGAGCGTCGATGAACTCGCTTGGGCACCGCGTCGCAACAAGGCTCGAATCCGCGCCAGGAGTTCATCAACGGAGAAAGGCTTGACGAGATAATCGTCGGCTCCCTGGTCCAGGCCTGCCACACGGTCCTTAATTGCGTCGCGGGCTGTCAGTATCAGCACCGGGATGCGATTGCCCTGGTTGCGTAGCTGCGCGAGCCACAGCAAGCCGTTGCCGTCGGGTAGCATCAGATCGAGCAAAACGAGATCGACTTCAGAAGACAGCAACGCGCTGGCCGTTTTCAAGTCCGGAGCGCATGTTGCCACATAGCCAGATTCGTTAAGAGTTTGCGCGATACTGGCCCGCAGCTTGGGATGGTCTTCAATGATCAGGATTTCTGGCACTCTTTCAAATCCGCAGTACTGGCAAATGCTCGACAGCGGTCTGTCCCCTCTCGGCTATGCTCCGCTTATCGTACCTTTCCATCCGCCGAAGCCGCCGAGATAAACTCGAATTCATCCCAGCGGCATCTGGTCCGATACCTAGCTTTCCTAGAGTCGCCGTTTACCAGGCTGGGCGGGCGGCTATTTTTTGAGTGCCAGCACGAGCGTGCCAACGCCAATCAACACGATCCCGAACCACTGGCCCGCGCTTGGCCGCTCACCGAGAAACGCGACCGCGAACACCGCCACGAGGACCACGCTCAGCTTGTCGACCGGTGCCACCTGTGAAGCTTGACCGAGTTGCAAAGCCCGAAAGTAGCACACCCAGGAAAGGCCGGTTGCCAGCCCCGAGGCGATGAGAAAGCCCAGCGTTCTTCCCGGTAGGCGGAAGGGATTGCTCCACGCACGCGTGGCCCAGACAAACAGGCTCAGGGCCACAACAATGACGAAGGTGCGAACCAGCGTAGCAAAGTCCGAGTTGATTCCCTTCAAGCCAATCTTGGCGAAGATGGCTGTGAGAGCCGCAAATACCGCCGACAGCAACGCCCAAAGTAACCAGTTCATCGGCTCGCTCGCATTCTCGTTGCGCTTTAGTCAAGGCGATCGGATCTCTTCAGCTTCGCCCCGCGCGGCTTCGTTTTGGAAGAGGAGAGACGTTAACGCAGGGAGGGGACGAAGCACTACGTTTCACTGCACGAACTACCATCGCTGGACTTCCGCTTGCCGCCCAGCTTGGCTTCGCTGTGTCGGTACGTTATCACGCGAATCTTTTCGAGCGTGACCAGCCCCTCATCCATCATCTCGTCAAGCTTCGGCAAAAACGCTGCGATCTTTTCGGGCGTATCGACGATCTCAACGACCATTGGCAAGTCTTCCGAGAGCCGCAGAACCTTTGAAGTATGCACCATACTATGTGCTCCAAAGCCGATCATCCCCCGAAACACGGTCGCTCCAGCCAGTCCGCTGCGCCGCGCTGCATCGACGATGGCTTCGTAGAGCGGTTTGTGACCGCATTTATCGCACTCACCTACGAAGATGCGTAAGAGTTCTGCTTCGCCGGACAATTTCATGACGGCACTCCCGATTAGATTTGGCGACCGACGGCCATGCCCAGCATGATCGCGAGAACGCCGACGACGACGTGACCCACTACGTTTGCGCTTGCGACAGCCCACTCGGCGTCATGCAGCAGCGCGTTACTCTCAAAGGCAAAGGTCGAGAACGTTGTGAAGGATCCCATAAAGCCAGTCAGTATCACGGTGCGCGTCTGACTGGTGATGAGCATGCGCTCGTCGGCCAGCGTCCACACAAAGCCGAAAAGCAAACAGCCCACGACATTAACCACAAAGGTCCCCAGTGGCAGCTCGCCACCATAGAGCCGCTGCACAAGCCCGGAGGCGACGTAGCGAGCCAGGCACCCCAAGCCACCGACTAGAAACAGCAGCACAAACTGCATGACGTTGATCTCCCGCATTGGAAACACTGCTCAGTACCAGTGAGGTGGCGAGCTACGCCAACGGTCGCAGTGCCGAAGAAGAGCCCACCGGGCGTTTGGCCCGCGGACTGGAACAATGCGTACTGTCCCACCGAAGGCTAAACCTTCCAGTAGGAGTCATCAGCCGACAAGCGGCAGTTCAAGGCGAACTCCATCGCCATCACTGACAGCTTCATCATCGGAGCTGCCCCGGAGGCTGTCAACCACGCATCCGTCGCTATGCTGACAGTCCGGCTCAGGGCTTGACGCAGCGCTGACCAGGAGGGCTAATGGACCTGAGGCGATGGGGTTCGCCGTAAAACCGTCGATCGATATTCGACTGATGACTCCTACCGGAAGACGAGTTCTTCAGGGTAGGAGTATTTCGCGAACGCTCCCAATCTGCAGGACTCTGCCTGCGTCTTCTTGACCGTCCTTAGCGCCCGAGCCGTTGTCTCTGGACACCGTCCTCCTTAGCCCCGCATGCAGAGGCCTATCCGTGAACGACACGCGTGCCGACCTAAGCGAGCTGCAAAGGCAGTCGCTCCAAAGCAGCTTTCTGGATCTGGAACGGCGGCTGACGGATATCGAAGCGGCGATGTTCGCCGTTGAACATCGCAGTCCGCTCTCGAAGTACGACTTGGATCTCACACCGGCGGAAATGGGTGTCGTTCGCGACTATTGCCAACGCATCCGAACGGCGATGCTTGATCTGCTCGCCGAACAGGAAATCGAGGTTCGGATACGCCGAGTTGGTCTGCGGTGGTCGCTGCTCACGCACGCAGCTTACTTGCATGTCGCTGTCAGCGATATCTCCGCCGATCGGTTGAGGGGCTACGGTCCAGTCTCCGAACAAGGCAGGATCGCGGTTGACCGGCTATCGCAACGACTCGATGTGCTGGTCGATCAGCTGGACTCGTTCTTACGTGAACGGCCCGACGACTTGAAGCGCCGTCTGGCCCATAGCAGCGCACCGGCCGAGCTGTCACGTATCGTGGCGACGACGGCAGAGATCGTCACGCGTCAAGGTTTGGTCGAGTACCGTCCAAAGCTCAATGCGCTCCTCGACCGTTTGGAACGGGCCGATCTCGAGATTGCTCTGTTTGGCCGGGTGAGCTCCGGCAAATCATCGCTGCTCAACCACATCGCGGGCACAGACGTTTTGCCGGTCGGTGTCACGCCGATCACCGCGGTGCCTACGCGGCTGACCTGGGGCGAGAGCCCGCTTGGCCGCATCGCGTTTGCCGAGTCGCCACCACGTCAAATCGACGTTGCGGAAGTCGCAGCCTTCGCCTCCGAGGAGAACAATCCTGGCAACATCAAACGCGTGACGCGCATCGAAGTCCAGATTCCTTCCGAGCGATTGCACAAAGGGGTCGTGTTTGTCGATACGCCGGGAGTGGGCTCTCTGGCCCGGCAAGGCAGCAGCGAGACGTTCGAGTATCTTCCGCGCTGCGACTTGGGAGTCGTCCTGATCGATGCCTCTTCTACGCTCAACGAGGACGACATCTTGCTGATCCATCGGCTCCGAGATTCAGGAGCGGCCGTCCAAGTCCTGCTGAGC
>JBQCJB010000118.1:0-4108 GCA_051953155.1 Aureliella sp.
TGACGACTTCTCGAATTGCTTCCGCTGCCTTGAGCAGCCGGCGGCTCGTCATAGGTACACCTTTCGTTGACAACCTTTGATCGGGCAATGGTTATCAGGGACCGAGCGTCCGCGCGACTTCTTCAATTCGATATGCCTCCAGCACATCGTCCTGCTTCAAGTCATTGAAGCCCGCCAGTTTGATACCGCATTCCATGCCACGTGGCACTTCCTTGACATCCTCTTTGATGCGTTTGAGCGATTCGAGTGCGTAGTCGCCGATCGTCCGGCCGTCGCGATTGACGCGAATCCGGCAACCTCTCTCGATGGCTCCTTGAGCGACGTAGCAACCAGCCACCACGCCCACGCGGGAGATCATGAAGACGGTCTTGACCAGGGCACGGCCGAGTTCGACCACGCGCTGTTCGGGCTTGAGCCGGCCTTCGAGGATGGCGCGGATGTCTTCCGCCAGCTTGTAGATGATGTCGTATCGCCGGATTTCGACATTGCGTTCGTCGGCCAGGGCTCGAGCCGCTTCGTCCGGGATGACGTTGAAGCCGACGATGACCGCATCGGACGCGCTGGCCAGGGTGACGTCGGCCACCGTGATGCCACCGACGCTCCGCTGGAGGATCCGCACGTCGACTTCCGGATGATCGAGCTTGCCGAGTTCCTTTTCGATCGCTTCCAAGCTTCCGCGAGCATCGGCGCGAATGATCAAGTTGAGCACGACGCGTTCTTCCGACTTGCCCAGCTTGCCGGTCTGGAGCAGTTCCTGGAACGTCTCGAAGGAGACCTTGGGCGAGGTACCTGAAAGCGACTGGGCGCGGCTGTGGGTAGCCCGACCTTCGGCCAGTTCGCGGGCTTTCGAGATGTCGCTGATGACGTAGAACTTTTCGCCGGCTGGCGGCGGGCTGTCCAGGCCGGTGATGTTGACCGGCATCGACGGGCCTGCCGAGGCCAGTTGCTTGTTCGGATTGAGCGTGTCGTAAAGCGCTTTGACTCGGCCGTGGCTCGATCCGCACAGGACGATGTCGCCCGGCTTGAGCGAACCGGTCTGCACGATCACCTTGGCGATGACTCCCTTGTCGGCCGCTTGACCGGCCTCCAGGCAGACGCCGACGGCCGAGCGGTTGGGATTGGCCCGATAATCGTTCAGTTCGGCGATCGTCAGCAGCGTTTCCAGTAGCGTATCCATGCCCTCGCCGGTGATGGCGCTGGTGCGGACCACTTCCACGTCGCCGCCCCACTCGCTGGGCGTCAGTCCATGTTCGGTCATCTGCGTCAGCACGCGGTTGGGGTCCGCGCCGGGCAGGTCGATCTTGTTCATGGCCACGACGATCGGCACTCCGGCCGCCTTGGCATGGCTGATCGCTTCCTCGGTTTGCGGCATGATGCCGTCTTCGGCGGCGATGACCAGCACGGCGATGTCCGTGACGTTGGCTCCGCGAGCCCGCATTTCGGTGAAGGCTTCGTGGCCGGGCGTATCGACAAACGAGATGGTCCGGCCATCCTTGTTGACCTGGTAGGCCCGGATGTGCTGCGTGATGCCGCCGGCTTCACCGGCGACGATCCGCGTGCCGATCAGGTAGTCCAGCAGCGACGTCTTGCCGTGGTCGACGTGACCGAGGAAGGTCACGATCGGGGCGCGGGGCTCGAGGTTCTCCGGCGCGTCTTCGCGCGACTCCAGTTCGCTGACGATGTCTTCTTCCAGCGAGGCGGGTTGTCGGAAGTCGAGGTCGACGCCCATTTCGACGGCCAGCAACTGGGCGGTCTCGGCGCTCAGGTTCGAATTGATGTTCGCATCGATGCCCATGCCCTTGAGCTTGAGGCTGACCAGGACGGCCGAGACGCCGGCGGCTTCGGAAAAACTGCGAACCGTACAGGGGAGTTCCAGCACAGCCTTATCCTTGCGTGGGGCAGCGGTATTGGTCCCGCGGCGGTGCAACGTACGCCCACCGGACGACCGGCGGCGTTCACCTTCGTCTCCTTCCTCGCCCGTTTTCAGGGCAGGGCGGCGGCGCTTGCGCTCATCGCGGGCAGCGGCTACGCCGGAGACTCCGCGGCGGCTGATCTCTTCTTCCTCTTCAGCGGTGCGTCCCTTCTTGCCTTTGGCCTTGTCGGCGGCGGCTTTGAATTCGGTCAGGCCGCCGGGAGCGGCCGCTCCGCCAGGGCGAGCTCCGGGACGCGCTTCGCCGGGCTGGCCCGGTTTGGAGCGTCGGGCTCCCGCTTCGCCGGCTGCTCCAGGAGTCTTGGGCAGCAGGTTTTCCAGCGGCGCATTCATACCTTGCCGGTGACCGCTGAGCAGGTCCTTGGTGAGTTTGAACTCGGGCTTCTGGGGTGCGGGCTCGGAGGACTTGGGCGCAGCCAGCGGCGCTTGCGGACCTTTGGGGATCCGCGCTAGATTGATGACCGGTTCGCGGCGCGTTTGCGTGGGCTTCTTGGTTTCGGCAGCCGTGCCCTTGCCGGCGGCCGGCGCGCTGCGACGCGAGCCGAGCACGCGGACGCGGCCACCGCCGGATGACGGGCCCATGTAATCCTCGCGCGACAGCGAGCGTCCACCGGGCTCGGCGGCCGGGCGGACCGGTGCTGCGGGAGCCTCGTCGGAGGCGGCGATCGGCGGTGCAGCGGGCTCGGGTTCGGTTTCGGGGCTGGGCTCGGGTGGTGCCGCGGGGGCGGGAGTGGTTGGCGGCGGGGGAGCGGCAGCGGCAGGCGCGGCCGCTTCGCCGCGAGCGGACAGCGGTGCGGCCGCGGCTGGCGAGGGTGCCGGTCGAGGCGTGGCCAGTTCGCGAACGACTCCGGTGGGCAGTAGAGGCTCGCGGATCGGGGCGCCGACCGCTGCCGAGGTGGTTCGCGGGGCTGCTGCCGGGGCGGCCGCTTCCGGCGCGCTGCCGCCGGCAAGATATTTGCGGATGCGGACGACTTCATCGTCCTCGAGACTCGCCAGCGCGGATCCTTTGTTGGGAATTCCGATGCGCGTGCAAAGATCGACCAGGTCTTTGCTGTCTAATTTGAGCTCTTTGGCGAGCGCGTAAATGCGTACTGGCACGTGGAGGTGTTCCTCGCAGTTTTTCGTTTAAGCAGTCCAAAAGTCTGATCTTGTGCAAGTCACCGGCGAGGGTGCTCGTGCTCAAGAGCGCGTCCGCGACAGGGACCACTTATCCGTGGTGTGTCTTGTTACATAAGACGTCTCCTGATCTCGAGAAGAACGTCGCCGAGGATGCGGTGTTGCCGGCCGGCCGGGTAGGTCAGGCCGATGCGAGCTGCGACCAGAGATTTAATTCTGATCGGAGGCATCGCTGGTTTCCGTCGCTTCCTCTTGGGTCACCGATTCCGCAGCCGACGCCTGACCGGTCGGGGCCGTCGCCGCCTGGCCGGTCGCCGTTGGGTTGGCGGAATCGTCGGGCATCGCTGCCCGGGTTTGGGCTGCGGCCGAGTCGTCCGATGCCGACTCGACTGCCGTCCCTTCAACTGGTACCGACTCGGTTGCCGCCGGCTCAACTGACTCCGAGCGGGCTTCGTCGGCGGGGCTGGCTGGGGCAGCCGCCTGAGAAACGCTCGGCGCTGGAGTAGCTGCCGCAGCCTGGGCTGGGGCAGCCGCACGCGGGGCCGCTGCTGCCGCGCCGCCCAAGCGTTCTTGTTCCTTCTTGAGCCGCTTTTGTTCCTCGGCTTGCTGCTCGGCCTCTTCGGCCCGCTGCTCGGCTTGCTCGACCAGCGCGTCGGCTTGCTCGGCGGTCAGTTCGCCCATCTCCATCAGCGCATCGGGCTCAATCACAGACAAATCATCGTATGACAAATAACCCTGTTCGACCAGTCGCTGAGCCAAGTCCTCGGTCATCCCCTCCAACTGCATATAAGCAGTCACCGCGCGGTCGATCTGCTCTTCCAGCTCGGCCGAGGTCATGATCTCGATATCCCAGCCAACCAGCTTGCTGGCCAGGCGGACGTTTTGCCCGTATTTGCCGATCGCCTGCGAGAGATGTTCTTCGCGCACCAGCACGATCGCTCGGCCGATCATGTCGCACAGCAATACCTGCTCGGTTTCGGCCGGTTGCAGGGCACTTGGGATCAGCACCAGCGGATCATCGCTCCAACGCACAATATCGATTCGCTCGCCGGCGAGTTCGCT